>NZ_PGVC01000029.1:0-138565 GCF_002860225.1 Bacillus sp. V33-4 | reverse complement strand
GATTTTTATTCCATTTTTTCATCCTTGACTTTTTCATAGATTTTTTGTGCAACGCTAGTGATATTTTATCGTTAATTTATGTGTGCCCATCTCCCTCTTAAATGATGAGTCAAAAAGAAAAAGCGGCAATCGCTTGTTCATTTTTCAAAATAATGGACAAGCGTTTCAACCGCCTTTTCTAATATAATTTCTTTCCCGTATTCCTGCAGTCTATGAATTGTCGTTAACGACGGATTCCCATACTCCGCGAGGATCGGAATGATTTGGTTTGCATCCGTGATCGAGCGTTCATCCATAAGTAAGTAATAATAATCATTAAAGGCGTATAAGCTTCCGCCGGTGATTTTCATGGCAGCAAGACGGCTTGCGAGCTGAATAACCACCTCTATACCCGCAAATTCAAAAAGAATATTGTCACTGTCTTCGGCCATGACTTGCATTTCAATAAAGCTGTCGCTAAGGGATTCTTCTTCCTCGCTTTGTTCCTCGACTGTTACAATCATGATCATTCCCTGGGCCTGTAGAGAAAAAATTTCTACTGCTACAGAGCCATGGAAATCAACTCCAAACTCTTCGCTTGCTTCCTCCAGCATATCATGAAAAAGCTGATGCCACTTCAAAGAGTCCAGCCAAATATCTTCCTTTGACAAACCTCGTTCAGTTAAATCGTCCGAGGTTAAAAATATTTTTATTTTGTTGCTTGTTAATCGTTCTAAGCGCATGACCATGCCCCCTGCTATGAACAAAGCTCTTAATTTTAGTTTATGAAATATTCAGAGGTTGGTGAGTTGTTTCTTATTGGCTCTTGCTGGATATGTTTCAACGTCATTCGCTTTTTAATGTTATTAGATGCGTTTCTGCTTTGGCACCAAGCCGGAGCGGTAAAGCAGTGGTTCCATATCCATTGCTGACAAATAACTTCGTCTGCGCCAAATCCCTGATTCCGCCTTTTTTATACGGACTGTAACCAAGGATGCGGATTTGGCCGCCATGAGTGTGCCCGCTAAGCACAAGGCGAATATTATGTTGAACGTCTATTTTCCTGCTAATGTTCGGGTTATGGCTTGCCAGAATTTTAAAGACATCCTTGCCTGCATCCTTGAGTGCAAGATCGAGACGGTCCCGTCCTATGCTTGGATCGTCGACGCCCAGCAACTGAATGGTTTCACCGTTTGCGGATTCAAACTGAACAGCTGTATTGTCTAAAATTTTTATGCCTGATTCAAGCAGCACAGCATCAAGCTGGTGATGATCCAGTTCGTAATCGTTATTTCCCCACACAAAGTAGACGGGCCCCAGCTTTTTTAATTTAGTCAGATTCTGCTTTATCCGGTCTATTGAAACGCCCTTTTCAGCAAGGTCGCCTCCAATAATGACAATATCAACGGATTCATCCACTTTCTCCATTAACGCATCTGTGATCAAACGGCGGTGGACATCCGATATAAAGAAGATTTTTACTGCACCAAAGCTTTTTGGAAAATCAACGAAAGATAATTCGTGTTTGATAACCCTGTCCGAAAAAGCTTCTTTCCACATATACAAAAGCAAGCCGACGCCGGCTGCGACAATGATCCAGATAAAATCCATAATTCCTCCTGAAATCCTGATCTTCCCTGAGTTTTATTTAAAATCATACCATAATAAGGCCTGCAAGCAGTAATCCATTTGATGATCCGATCAACAAAAATCCCTTCCATACTTTAGTATGAAAAGGGATTTTCTTTTGACACTGGAATTAAGCGACCTGGTCATTTGTTAGTCTTCGACAATATCTAAAATCCGGAATCCTGATGATTCCAGTTTTTTAACGAATTTGTCGATATTATCTTTCTTTTCCACTTTCATTACAATTCGACGGACAAGCTTATCGGTTTCATCAAAGGTCACCAGTGAAATGATATGTTCATGGAAATGATGGGCTATTTCAGCAAGCCGGGCAATCCTTCCTTCTGTTTCAACGGAAGTAAAGGCAATTCTCACGCCCGGTTTATGCATGCCAAATGCGCTTTGAAATTGTTCCATGACATCAAACCTCGTGACCGCTCCAAGAAATTCCCTCTTTTCATCGACCACAGCAAGAAGGGGAAAATTTTTTAATTGTAACAAAGTAGTTTCAAAAATTTCCTGGCCTTCTAAAAATTTTTCCTGGTGGGTTGCGATATCTTTCACAAATGTAGTTTCCAAAAAATCGTCTTTTGATTTTCCGGAAATAAAGAAATTTTGATAGATCGATGCTCTTGTGATAACCCCTGCGTAACTATCACCATTCAGGACAGGCAGGCCGTCAATTTGATGGGCTTCCAGCATATTCAGAGCATTTCTTACGCTTTCTTCGTGTTGAATCGAATAACATTTATACTTCGGAATCATGATGCTTTTTACAAACATGCTTATCACCTCTAATAATAAAATTCGACATAACTATATATTCTCTACGCGCAGAAAAATCCCTTTTTCTGTGCAGTTTATTTGTGACATGTTCAAGTTTTTTTACAAACTGTCCAAAAAAATGAGACATTGTTATTTGTTTTCGTGATACAAGTTAATATCATAATTTTTTTTCATCATTTCAAAAACAAGATGCCGCGATTTCCATTCTTGTTCTTTCTTCCATAAATCCTTGCTCTTATCGATAATTTCACATCTTAACGCATGGAATTCTTTTTCAGCCTTTTCACGCTTTTCTCTTAACAAATTCATTAACCCATATGTTCCGAACACAAACACTAAACAGTAAAAATTAACCGAGTTGCTGACAAACGCCGAAAACATTGAAGCAAACGAATATGAATACGGCTGGAGCACCGACTCATACAAATAGAGGAGATAAAGAAAAGCAAAACAAATGGTCAGCCACATGACAATTAAATGCCGAAATTTAAAGCGGTCGAATTTTCTTTTCCTTTTTACAACACTTTGAAGCATCTGCTTGGTAGTCTCATCTGTCTTGTCGTCGAGCATCTTGATCGGTGTTTCCAACACGTCCCCTCCTTTATGCCTTTTTATAAAAATGTATGAACTTGTCCAATAATATATGTTGCTTTGGACAACAAAAAATCCCGTCGAGATGACCGGAACTTCTCACTGTTCGATTGGAATTTTCAGCTTTTGACCCACTTGAATTTCGTTGTTTTTAATATTGTTTGCCTGCTTAATTTTATCAATGCCCGCTTGCGATTGGTAATACTTCATGGCAATTCTGTACATCGTTTCCCCGGGAGCGACCGTATGATAAATCACGGCCGCCTCATCTTCTTTCTGCGTAACAGCTGCACTGGATTCGGATTGGTTATCCTCAGCAGGGCTTGCAGCTTTTGCTTCTGCAACGGGTGCGGGTTTGGTACTCTCTTCTGGTGCAGTCTCACCGTCTTTATTGCCGCCAGTTGCAACCGTAGCTTCAGCTGAAGGGATAATGAGCGGCTGCTGGTTTGGATTTTCTTCTGCAACATGATCGTCCAAGTTGCTGGCAGGCTCTTTCTTGGTTGACGCGTCTTGCGACCTATCAATGTCGATCATGTCATAGCCGCTGCCTTTCTCGCTTGTATCTGTCCCTCCCGGCTTATCGTTTAAATACGAATAGACACTGAAAATACAGATTGGCAGCAAAATAAAAAAAAGAGCGAGAAGACGGATAATCGGGTATTTCAACTTCCAATTATTTTTCTTTTGCCTATCCCGGTGAATTTCGTTTCTTGGAGGCAATCCAGTGCTTGTATTATATTCTTCTCTATCGGGATGATTGATTTTTTTTCTCAAGCGTTCCGCCTGATCTCTATAAGGATTTTCTCTATTCATGAAACATCCCTTCCTGTCCAAGCTGGTTATCGTTTTTTCTATATTTGATCGTTAAACCCAGCAAAAAATCAATTAAAAAATGCATAAAAACTGTGACTAACAAGTTGTTTGTCCAATAAAAAACAAACCCGATCAAGAAGCTTAACAGCACAATATTGCTAAACAAAAACCAATTAAATAAATAACGGTAATGTACAAGAACAAAAATAATACTCGACACGATTATACCGAAGTTCGTTTGAATAACTCCCCGGAACAATATTTCCTCCCCTGTAGCCACCACCGCTGAAATGACGGCAATGTGGGCTATATTAACGTTACGGAAAATTTTTTCATTGAGTCCTCCATCGTCATAAAAAGAAGGAGGCAGGACTTTCATTAGCAGCATATCGACTAATACAACCCCAACCCCTGCGATTCCCCCTACAAAAAGGATATTAGGATCAGACCATTTAAATAAGTCGAAAAATGCTGAACGGCTGTCAAATAATATCATACCTAAAATCAGCGAAATCGTTAATAGTAAGATTTGCGTTCCATACAAATGAAACAGCAATTCTTTAGTCGATAACTGTTTTATTAGTTCTTTATACCTATTATTCATTTGCTTCCGCCCACTTTATTTTAATAACATTTCAGCCAAAAGCTTTCGCCATTCATCATTTCCACTTGTTTCTTTGTCTGGCTGAATGTCACTTTTAATGGTATTTTCAAAAAGATGCAAGTCGAAACCGCAGGCATCACAACAATTCGCTACAGATGAAGAGAGGGTTTCGGAAAAATAATCCAATATTGCTCTGCGGCGGCAGCTGTGCCCATCGACCCATTTTTTCATTTCTTCAATTTTCCTGCTTTTAAATCTAGCCCGGTCATTTGAAAAAGCGACGAGTCTGGCAATTGTCTCGTTCAGGGGCTGCCTGGCGTCAAAGCCTTCAAGCAGGTGTTTTCTGGTGATTCTCCATTGTATTTCACTAAATCCGCAGAAACTGATGATTTCTTCAGCGGCTAAATCGTACTCACGCACGGTCCTGTCGGTTTCAACTAGCCATGATTCCAGCCTGTGCAGCTGCGCCCCGGAAGGCAACTCCATTTCAGCCAACTGGGCGGAGAGCTGCTCATCTCCGGAAGAATATAATAAAATCGCGACACTTGGCTTTCCATCTCTTCCGGCCCGGCCTATTTCCTGCAAATATGATTCAAGCTGAATCGGCATGTGATAGTGAATAACAAAGCGGATATTATCTTTATTTATTCCCATCCCAAATGCACTTGTTGCACAAATGATATTAAGTTGTCCAAGCAGGAACTGCTGCTGGACAAGGATTCGATCCTCCTGTTCCATCCCACCATGGTACGGCATTACTTTGGCTATTCCTTTATCACGCAACAATTGAGCCATTTGCTCAGCCAGCCTTTTACTGGAAAAGTAGATAATTCCCGGCCCTCTTAAAAGGCTTGCATAATGAAACAGCCTCTCCTGCTTGGAGCGAAAGTCTTCTAGATGTTCAGCAACAAGTGTAATATTCGGTCTGTCAACCGAAAAGACGATTTCATTCATTTCCGCTAATTTCAGAGATTGAATGATGTCCGCTCTTACCTCTTTCGTTGCTGTAGCAGTGAGGGCCAATGTTAATGGTTCCCCAAGGCGGACGCGAATTTCACCAAGCCTTTGATAGTCGGGGCGGAAATCATATCCCCATTGCGAAATACAATGGGCCTCGTCAATGACAAAAAGGGAGACAGGTAAGCTGACTAGCCTTTTTATCACAAATTCGACCGTCAGCATCTCGGGTGAAATGAATATAAACTTGTAGCGATGAAGCCGATTTAAAACATGCCGCTTTTCTGCGGGCGATAAAAAAGAATTTAGAGCGACGGCTCTTTTTTCACCGCGCATCATCATTTGCTCAACTTGGTCCTGCATTAAAGAAAGGAGCGGCGACACAATTAATACAGCTCCTTCGGTTGCATAGCCGGCAAGCTGATAACACAACGATTTACCTGTTCCGGTCGGCAACATCGCCAGTGTATGCGTTCCTTGCAAAATCGATTCAACCGTTTCTTTTTGTCCCGGCCTAAATTCATCATGATCAAAAAATTGATTTAATAAAGCCTCTAAGTCCATATGTGGCCACCTAGTTTTGCCATTACTAAGCGAATTTCAAAATAATCCGCCGCAGAGGCATATTTCCTAATTTGTTTCAACTGTTTGGAAGATGTTAATTCCGCTGCTTTTTGAATCACCATTTGTTTATCGATATCAACGTATCGGGAAATATCAAATTCCTCTATATTTAATGCCATCTCGACAATATGGTCTTCTATCGTGCTTTGCTTTAACTTTCTGATTGCAGCAATTTCTAGAAGGGAACGGCCCTCATTGATCAATTCGAATGTTCGCGCAGTCGATTTCGTTAACGGCAGCTCTTTGTGGAGATCAGTAATTAACGGATATAGCAGCCTGTACTGGTCGGGTTCCCTTTTAATTAAATCTAATACATAATGAATGAAGCCAAGGAATTGCAGATGATAATAGCCCAAATCAGTCCCTAACTGCATCGCTGCCTGTACTCGTGTTAATCCGGCCCTGTTATGGCCTGAAAGGCGTAACACAATAACCGAGGGGTCGGACTCTTTGTTTAATTCAAGACAAGCTGTCAATTGAGCGTGAAGCTGCTCGGCCAGTTCCGCTCTGTTTTTTCCATAGGCAGATAAGTATCCCTTTAACCAAAACAGCGTTTCTTTCCTTTTTTGTACCGGTATGTACTTGGTTTCATGATGAAGCAGATTAGAACAAACTTGAATGAGAATCGACAACCGTTCCCAGAACAAATCTGTCAGGTGATGGTTTTTCCAGCCATTCAACGAGAGGGGTATCGGTTTTGCATCCAATTCTTGGGCCAGCCAATCTGAGCCTTTTTTCGTCAAAATATAGTGCTGAGAGACCGTCTCCTGGAGCATGCCCTGTTTCGCACAGTTCAGCACGGTCTGATCGAATTCTGTTCTGGTTATAAAAGAGAACGCCTGAAACAATACAGTTATATTAAAAAGGTAGGCATCCTGAATCGTCTGGGATGATTTTTTCCCTTTCAAGAGATGATAAACAGAGTAGATGGTTCTTTCGCCATTTATTTGCTTGAGACAATATAAAATGATCATTCCTAAATAGGCATTGAACATGTTTATCACCTGTTCCTTTTTCACTTGCTAAACAGTAGATCCGCAGGATATTGCGCAGTCAATAAAACTGGAGCCGTCCGGTCGAAGATAGTCTTCCCGGGCAGCTGCTTTTCCGAATCAAAAATAGCTAAAAATAAACTCATAATCATAGTAATAATATTGCGAGAAAATAATTGGAACCATATTCTCTACAGTCCATTTTAACATGAATCGACAATGCAATCCGTTTTAAATGGCGAAAGATAGGGAAAGTTTGTAGCAAACGTTGATATGATAAGCATTCTCATTACATTTTCTATTGAAATGTTGGTCATACAGTTTTACAATGGAATTAAGGAATCCGTTTTCTATTGTTTTTAAAGGAAAACGATCGAATAAAAACTGTTTATTTATTGGGAGGGTTTTTCATGGCAAAATATACTATCGTTGACAAAGACACATGCATTGCTTGCGGCGCATGTGGAGCGGCTGCACCAGACATTTACGATTATGACGATGAAGGCATCGCATTCGTGACACTTGATGATAATGAAGGGATTGTTGAAATTCCTGATGTTCTGATTGACGACATGATGGACGCGTTTGAAGGCTGCCCAACGGACTCGATTAAGGTTGCTGATGAGCCGTTTGATGGAGACGCGACTAAATTCGAATAATTATCACCAGATACAGTTTAAGCTACTCATCCCCTTTCTTTTTTAAGAGAGGGGATTTTTACATTTTTTCTAGCAAAAAAGCCGGACGATGCAGAACAATTCGTTCATTCCGCAAGATCCGGCTTTTCATTAATTTCAATTCATCAGGTTATATGCTTCGATAAGCGGTCTGTTTGCCAATCCATGTCTGCATCCTGGCAAACAGCAACATAAAGACAAGGGATATGAACAGACCCTTTACAATATTGAACGGCAGGATGGCGGTGACGATCAACTGCCGTGTCTCCACAGCAGACATTGCCGGTGCGTTCAAGAAAAAGGTGTAGGCAGGCAAGATAACAAAATAGTTAAGGACACTCATCAGAATCGCCATTACAACAGTTCCGTTAACAAGCGCGAAGGTCATGCCCTTTTTCGATTTTAATTTTTCATAAAAATAAACGGTCGGCAGTATAAAGGTAATTCCGGCAATAAAATTGGCAATATGACCAACAGGAACTCCGGTCGCGCTGCCTGTCAAAAAATAATCTAAAATATTTTTGAACAATTCTACCAGAATTCCGGCTGCCGGTCCAAAGATCAACGCAGCAATCAATGCAGGAATGTCGCTGAAGTCAATCATTAAAAAGCTCGGAAACGGTGGGATTGGAAAGTTCAGCAGCATTAAAACATAAGCGATGCTGCTTAGCATCCCAATCGATACTAACGCTTTAACCTTCAATTTTTTCATATTCCTCTCTCCTTTTTGAGACCCATCTCACATAGAAGAAAGGTTCAGCATTGGCATGCACTACGTAAAAAACCCCCAAACAATAGTTTGAGGGAGAAATTACAAAGGCACGCGTAATAAACATTTAAACCCTGCATGATTTAAATGTCTGCAGAACCTCCATCTTCTCCCATCCAGACTATACTGTCGGCTTTGGATTCACACCAAATCTGCCTAAATAACATTGTCGAGCTTTGGCTATTCACACAGGCGAACATTCATTTTCACTGGAGATTTCCCCCAGAGTTTGGATGACGTCAGCTTGTCGCGAATATGCGTCCGCTTTTCAATCAGGCTCGCGGGCTAAGAGCACTGGCTCCTCACCGCCGGTCGGGATTTTCACCCTGCCCCGAAGATAGATCGTATTTAGTTTTACGAGATAAGTATACTGAAAAAAAGCTAATTTGTGAAGAACTATGCATGCAAAAACTTTGAATATTGTCTTACGATTTTAATTGGTTATCGACATTATTAACTTTATCAAATTAAAGCGTTTACATTTTAAAGTGTAAAACAAAGCGCATTGACAGATAAAAGTTCGTCTTGTAAAATAATCAGAAAATTGTTTAATAATATTGGAAAAGCGGGTGGATATATGCACAAAATTTTAGTGGCAGATTCGATAAGTGAAGCCGGCCTTGAGCCGCTGCTCACAATGGAGAATGTCGAGATCATCCAGAAAAAAACGGATGATCCGGATGTAGTTCTTGATGAGGTGGATGCTCTGTTAGTAAGAAGTGCGACAACCGTTACTTCAGAACTGCTTGAGAAAATGCATTCATTAAAAATTATTGCTCGTGCTGGTGTAGGGGTTGACAATATTGACGTCGAAGCTGCAACCAAAAAAGGAATCGTCGTCGTTAATGCCCCTGATGGAAATACGATTTCCACTGCGGAACATACTTTTGCGATGATGGCTTCATTGATGCGAAACATTCCCCAGGCCCACGGTTCAATGAAAGATTACGAATGGAAACGCAATGCCTTTGTCGGTAAAGAGCTTTACGGGAAGACGCTCGGAATCATTGGAATGGGCAGAATCGGCTCCGAATTGGCAAAGCGGGCTAAAGCGTTCGGGATGGCGGTGCAGGTATACGATCCGTTTTTAACAAAAGAACGTGCTGTAAATCTCGGAGTTGAAGCGTGTTCGCTTGATGATGTGTTGACGAGAGCTGATATTATTACCGTTCATACCCCGCTTACAGCAGAAACGAAAGGCCTCATCAATGAACAAGCATTGGCAAAGACGAAACAAGGTGTTTTCTTTTTGAATTGTGCCCGCGGAGGGATTATTGATGAACAGGCTCTTGCTAAGTATATTGGAGCCGGACATGTGGCCGGGGCTGCCCTTGATGTATTTGAAACAGAGCCACCGGGAGAAAATCCGTTGTTGAAATTTGACAATGTTATCGCCACTCCCCACCTCGGTGCCTCGACAAAAGAAGCTCAATTAAATGTTGCCACCCAGGTTGCAGAAGAAGTCCGATTATTTCTAGAAGATAAGCCTGTTTCCAATTCTATCAATCTTCCTGCTATATCCAAGGAATTATACGAAAAGATCCGCCCCTATCATCACCTGGCCAAACAGATCGGAACCATTTTATCACAGTGCATAAAAGAAGGTGTCCAGGAAATATCGGTAACGTATTCCGGTTCTGTTGCTGATTTGGAAACATCATTTTTAACGAAGGCACTCCTATCAGGATTTTTCCGAAACAGAATCGACGTGAATGTGAACGAAGTAAATGCTTTACTGGCAGCAAAGGAACGCGGTATTACAGTTGGGGAAAAAATTTCAACCCATACATACGGTTATGCAAACAGCGTAACTGTGACAGCGAAAGGCGATGAAAGCCAGTTCACGATCCGCGGTACATATATCGACCATTACGGGCCGCGTATAGTCTTTTTAAACGACTTCAACATCGACTTCCTCCCTGAAGGAAATCTTTTATATATTCAGCATATGGATCGGCCGGGTGTCATCGGCCGGGTTGGAAAAATTCTTGGTGACCATTCCATCAACATTGCGACGATGCAAGTTGGGAGAAAGCAGGCAGGCGGAGAAGCAATCATGCTTTTATCGTTTGATAGACCCCTTCAGGAAGGAATGGTCGACCAATTACACGAATTGGACGACATCGTTTCGATTAACCCTATATTGTTATCTTAACAAAAACAGGACAGAGCTCGGCCTCTGTCCTGTTTTTGCGCATGATTGGCCGTGGCTGACCGGCCGGTTTTTTTATGTAACGTACGTGTGTGCAAACTCTGTTTTCTTTTACCCAAGCGGAAATTCTTTTCGTTCTCCTTTCGAGAAGGTCATGATCGACTGGTAGCCAACCTCCCGTGCCAGCTTCAGCGCCTGGTCAAAGTCAGCCCCGACATCTTCGGGGACATGGGCATCAGACGAGAGAACGATCGGAATTTTCTTGTTGCAGCACATTTCCAGCAGCCTTTTGTCCGGGTATAATTCGCCGACAGGCTTTCTTAAACCGGCTGTGCTTATTTCTACACATGTTTTTGACTCTGCAAGAGCGTTTACGGCCCGTTCGTATTGCGCCAATAAAAATTCTTCGTCCTTTGGTACATATTTGAAAATTTTCACAAGATCGAGATGCCCGACAATATCAAAAAGATTCGATTCAGCGAGGGTAACAACCTGATCAAAATAGGCAGTATACACTTCATGAATATCCCGTTTATCCCATTCATGTTTATATTCACTGAGATCGATGCCAAAATCACCGACCCAGTGGATTGAGCCAATCACATAATCAAAATCATATTGATTAATAAACTGGTCCATCTCTTTATGTTTTCCAGGCGTATAATCCATTTCGATCGACATCTTTACATCAATATTATGATCCCAGGCCGCGTGAAAAAGCTTTACATAATCCTTCATATCATAATATCTTCGTTCATTTACCCAATCGTTTTGCAAAATATTTGCAGTCTGATAGAAATGATAAGCATGTTCGGAAATCCCAAAATGGTCAATCCCTTTTTGGGCTGCCTGTTCAGTAAATTTCCGTAAATAGTCAAGTGTCAGCGTTCCCTTTTCCAGATGGTTATGATAATCCGTCAGCATATTCTCCGCCCTCTCCAATTTTTATCATTATACTTTTTAGAAAAGGACATCGGCAAGAAAAAAATCAATAATGGCATTCGGATTTATTCATCAATGCGAAGGGTCAGCAATTGCTGCGGCTGAATTAACGCTGATTCCAGATTATTTATTTCTATCAATTGTTTAACGGTCGTGTTTGCTGCGCGGGAAATACTTGTTAATGTATCGCCCGGTTGGACTATATACTGATTTTTACTGGACGATTTTATTGAAAGCTTTTGGTTTGGCTGAATCATCATATTTCCGTCAATTCCGTTTAAAGTTGTAATCGTGTTAATCGAGGTCTTGTAATGTTCAGCAATTGACCATAGGGTTTCGCCTGGCTGGACAGTGTGGATAATTTCCTGTTGGTGTTCTGGCTCTTTTTCAGACTTTACAGCTTCATTATCCAGGTCGTACGGGGGCTTGGCAGCAGCTTCAATTGCGGTATGACCAGGTTTATCATTTTTAAATACATGGACGGCTTCGCCCATTGCGATATTGCCTAACACGGCAACCGGGTTAACAGCATTTTTCTTTTCCGCTGTCCATTCTGCCTCATGAACTTCAAAGTGAAGATGTACTCCTGACGAATCGCCTGTATTGCCCATTCCCCCAATCAAATCACCCTGGCTGACCGTCTGGCCATCCTGTACATAGCGTTTATTTAAGTGCGCGTACACCGTCTCAAAATTATTTGGATGCCTTACAAACACGACATGTCCATACGAACCGGAGTAATATGATTTCACAACCGTTCCTCGATCGACAGCATAAATAGGCGCACCATTTTCCGCTGCGATATCTATTCCTTTGTGATGTCCATGTCTCGTGCCGTACAAATCTGTAATAACGCCATCAGCAGGCCAAATCCAATGGGCCGTTTGTTCGCTTATGTTCAGTGAGGCAGCCTGGGAGTGCTTTCCGCCAAGAAATAATAAACTAACACACAATGCCATAATACCGGCAATCAGAAATCTTTTTATGTAGTCTTTCATTCTTTTCCTCCTTAACTTGTACTCTCCCTTTCACCTTATGTATGTTTGTACTTTATTAGAACTTCATGTCAAAGTGTCAGCATATGAAAACAGTATTTGGTGTTTCCTGACATTTTATGCAAACTGATTTTTCTTAGGATTATTCGTTTCCTACGGCATACTCTTCTATATCTAGCCAACTTCATTCATTTTTCGGTTTAGCTTGTTACATTGTGAAATTGATTCAATTATTTAAAATTTTCAAATATAATAGAATCTTTTCTCATATTACTATAAAATGGAATCATCAGCCAATATTTTGCGTTCTTGAAGGAAGTGTGGGATCCGGTGAAAAAGAAAAAAGAAAAGCGCTATCTTCCGATCAGGTTAAACCTGTTATTTTTCGTTGTATTTATATTGTTTTCCTTATTGATATTAAGATTGGGAATCGTGCAAATTGTCTATGGAAATGATTTTAAACAGGAGGTCGACAGAACCGAAAACATTACTGTACAAAAACCCGTTCCGCGCGGAAAAATGTATGACCGGCATGGCAGAATCATCATCGATAATACGCCAATTAATGCGATAACGTATACTAAATTGCAGGGAACAACCCCGAAAGAAATGCTTGTGACGGCAGAAAATTTGGCTAAGCTGATCACCGTTGACACGGAAAAAATTCGGGAAAGGGATAAACAGGATTTCTGGATCCTGCGAAATCCGGAAAAAGCAGCCGGAAAAATTACAAAGGCTGAACTTCAGTTGTTTAAAAAGAAAAAATTGACCGATAAGCAGCTTTATCAGTTACAGCTTGATCGCATAACCGAAGAGGACTTAAAGGAGCTTTCGGAGGATGATTTAAAAGTTCTCGCGATTTACCGCGAACTAAATTCCGGCTACGCTTTGACACCGCAAATCGTGAAAAATGATCATGTCACAAAGGAAGAGTTTGCACTCGTCAGCGAAAATTTAAACGCGATGCCGGGAGTCGATACGACGGCTGACTGGCAAAGAAAATACTTATATGAACCTACATTGAAATCCGTGCTCGGAAACACTACTGAAACAGATGATGGCCTCCCTGAAGAGCGGATTGATTACTTTTTATCGCGAGGCTACAGCCGGAATGACCGGGTTGGCAAAAGTTATCTTGAGATGCAATATGAGGATGTATTACATGGCCATAAAGCAAAAATCAAAAACATCACCGATAAAGCCGGCAATGTCCTTGGCACTGAAGTCATTTCAGAAGGCCAGCGCGGCAAAGACCTTGTCTTAACGATCGATATGGACCTGCAGATTGCTGTTGAAAAAATCATTGAAGAACAGCTTTGGGCCACCAAGCAGCTACCACATACAAGCCTGCTTGACCGGGCATACGTCGTGTTAATCGAGCCTAAGACAGGAGAAATCTTAACGATGGCCGGAAAGAGAATCGTCAAAAACGAAGAGACCGGCCAGAACGAGATGATTGATGATGCACTTGGCAATATCACTACTACTTACAATGTCGGTTCCGCTGTTAAGGGGGCTACGGTTTTAACCGGTTTTAAAACGGGCGTGATCAAGCCTACTGACCGATTCGATGATACACCATTAAAATTTAAAGGCACTCCGCAGGAAAAAGGCTCGTACAAATATCTGGGCAAACCGGACGATGTTGAAGCTCTTAAACTGTCTTCCAATGTATATATGTTCCACACCGCAATCCGAATTGGAAAAGGGCACTACCGTCGAGACATGCCATTGCCTCTAGACATTCAGGGCTTCGGCACGATCAGGGATTCTTTTGCCCAGTTTGGATTAGGGGTAAGAACAGGAATCGACTTGCCAAATGAACAAAATGGCTTCAAAGGAATGAGTACCTTGCCAGGTCATATGCTTGATCTTGTCATCGGCCAGTATGACACGTACTCCACGATGCAGTTGGCCCAATACGTGTCAACGATCGCCAATGATGGATACCGGCTTAAACCGCATATTGTGAAAGAAATCCGCGAGCCCGCTTCCAATCAAAATGAGCTTGGTCCAGTTTTCAAGAAAATCCCGACTACGGTCTTAAATAAACTGGACGTTCAGGAGGAATGGCTTGATCGCGTCCAGCTCGGTTTTCAAAAGGTGATGCAGGAAAGCGGCGGAACGGGTTATCGGACCTTTGGTACTGCCACTTACCTGCCTGCCGGAAAAACAGGAACCGCCCAGGCATTCTACGACGGCCCACAGCGAAAAAAATCAGATGGGCCTCCTCCGGAAGTCATGAATCTGAGCTTAGTAGCATACGCTCCGTATAATAATCCGGAAGTAGCGATGGCCGTTATTGTTCCGTGGGTTTATCAGGCAGACAGCGGTCCCTCACCAAACATGGAGATTGGCCGGAAGGTCCTGGATACTTACTTCAGCTTAAAGCATCGCGCACAGCAATAGTAAAAAAGATCAGCCTTCTCTCGGCTGATCTTACTTTCTGATATTTTGCTTATTTGCTCCGAGCGGGACATTGATTACCTCGGCAACCGGAAAGCCGCCGATCGATTTCACCTCATCGTTTTTCAGGATGACAGCTTCGTAGCCGAAGTCTTTGGCTGTTAATAAAATCGCTTCGACCGTATAGACTAAATCCGCCGCATTTTCATTATTTTCAGAGCCCTTTAGCTCGACCGACAACAGCTTTGCATTTTTCTCGCCAGGTGTAATTTCGAAATGACTAGGTATCGATGGTATAAGGTTTCCCTCTGTTGATTGTTTCTGCATCGCGATAAACGCTTCATCGATCGTGTTATATTCCTTCGATGACGGAACTAAAAGCGGTTGTGCACGACCATCCTGGTTTAAGAAAAAGTAACCATGGTCACCGGTCGATTGAGCACTTGCCAAGTTGATCTCATTAAGCGGACCGTTATTCCCCAGCATCAACCCCGGTTCACCCGCTGTTTTCAGGATAACCGTATCAACTTTGCCGGCGAAATTTTGTTCCAGTACTTCTGGTATCGTGATCTCGCTGCGTGAGCCCTGGCCGTATTGCGAATCTGCCGCAAAATTAATGGTAAGTTCCCTCTTTGTTTCATCCATGCTTAACTCTGCCTTAAGAGGATAATACTCATCGAGACCCCAAGTCTCTTCCATAAGCTGGCCGGCTGTTTTCTTGTACAGGTCAAGCCATGGCTTTTTTTCCTCATTTGCAACAAGCACACTGATCGGGACAATATTGTTGCCACCATCTGCTGGCAAGGCGTATGTCAATAATTCCTGTCCGTTTAAATCGTCTTCATAAACGGCCGTCCTCTCAGGCAGCGGACTTAAAGCATCGGAGCCTTTTGCGGCAAATGTATTTTGGTTGTTTTCTTCCGGATTTGTCTGGATGTCCGCAGTTGATTCTTGCTGGCTATTCTTCTCCGCTTTGTCGGCACGACTATTGCTTTCCAGTGCGATCTTATTTTCTTGCCGCCCTTCATTTTGTCGCTCCGCCGATTCTAGATTCGTATCGCGAGCGGGGGAACTCCGCCAATCCAATAATTCGGGTGCCAAAATAAAGAAAAGGATTAAGGCGGCAGCCGTGGCCAAACCCGGCATGAGCCATGCCTGGCGCTTTCGTTTCCCGAGCTTTCCGGCAATATTTTGATGTATATCCTGAGGATTGCGATGATCTGTCAGCTTTGGCATTTGCCCGAGCAGCTTCTCAATGCGCTCATCGCTCCACTCTGATTTTTTCAATGCTCATACCCTCCTTTTCCATCGATTCTTCCATTCTCTTCTTTAACACCTTCAAGGCCCGGTGCTGGGTCGTTTTTACTTTACTTTCGGTCCAGTCCAGTGCTTGAGCCGTTTCGCTGATCGACAGCCCGTGGATATAACGCATAGTGACAACCATTCTTTGATCGACAGTACACTGTTTCAGACATCCGTACATCGCGCGAATTTCCTCATTCTGCATTGCTACCTCTTCCGGGATCGGCTGTTCATCCATGACTTGTTGGGTTGACCAGTCAAATCTGTCCAGCAGCCGCTGCTTCCATCCTTTTTGCTTGCGAAAGAAATCAATTGCAACATTCCTTGCAATCGAAAACAACCACGTTTTTTCGCTGCTCTTCCCCTCAAAACGCTCATAAGACTTCAGCACTCTAATATATACTTCCTGAACAAGATCCTCTGCCTGTTCTCTATTTCTCACCATATAAAATAAGAATTGAAATACATCCTGATGGTATTTTGTATACAATTCCTCAAAAACGGAGTCCATCGGTTCCCCTCCCCGTTCAAAATAATAGTCGTAATTTATGTATAAAAAGTTTCACCTTTGAGTCTCTCACATTGACATGGGCTTCTATTCGCTTTCCTTTTCCTAAATATAGACTCTTTCAAAGAAAAAAGGAAGGGCTTCAAGGAAATTCTTCCCTGTTCCTTCCTTCTTATATTTGCCTGCAAACAATGAATGTTTCCCGTGAATCAAGACTAATCGGCAAAACTGGCTAATTTATCCGATATTTCGAGGGACAAAAAACGAGAATATCGTGCCGAGGTTAAGCTTTGTTTGCACTGTAATATTTCCTTTATGGGCATCGATGATATTTTTGGCAATTGCAAGGCCAAGACCAGTACCGGAACGGCCCCGCGTTCTTGCCTTATCCGCTTTATAAAACCGTTCAAAAACAAACGGAATATCTTCTTCGGGAATTCCGGAGCCTGAGTCACTTACTTCCACAAACAAACCCCGTTCATTCGTTTTAATGATCACTTCAACCTTACCTGTATCCGGCGTATGCCTGATCGCATTATCAATTAAATTCGTTAGTACTTGTTCAATCCGGTCGGGATCAAATACGAAATATTCTTCATCACTTAAAATCGAAAAAGTGAGCTTGATTTCCTTGTCTTTTGCAAGCCCGTGAAACTTGCGGATAATCCTCTGGATATACGGACGAATTTCAACTGCTTCCGTATTTAGTTCGATATATCCCGCTTCCATCCGGGCCAGATCAAGGAGCTCGTTGACGAGGCGGCCCATCCGCAGCGATTCATCATAAATGACTTTAGCCATTTCCTGCTTTTCTTCAACCGTTCCGGCAATATCATCGACAATCGCCTCGCTATAGCCCTGCATCATCGAAATCGGCGTACGAAGCTCATGCGATACATTGGCAATAAAGTCTTTTCTGAGTTTATTCAGCTGGCGCTCCTCGGTCATATCCCGAATAACAGCGACAGCCCCGCGAATAAACTTGTTATTATATAAGGGACTGACAATGATCACCCAAAAACGGCCTTGAAAGGAGATCTCTCCTACCTGCTCCTTTTCGGTATCAACAGCAAGCTGGAATAATTCCATCACCTCGGAAGGAACTGCTTCCTGATTATTTGCTTCATGTTGTTCATAATACCAATTTTGCAGAAAACGTTCGGCCGGAGGGTTGGTGATCAAAATTGTCCCATCACGGTTAAACGTAATAACGCCATCGGCCATTCCGCTTAAAATGCTCGAAAGTTGCTCTTTCTCCTGGCTTAATGCGTTCATATTGAACTTCAATTGGCGGCCCATTTGGTTAAAAGCGGTAGCCAGTTCGCCTATTTCATCATTCGTTAAGATAGGAACCTTCGTGTCAAATTTTCCTCTCGCAACCTCAAAAGCAGCTTCGCGCATTTTCCGTAGCGGTGCCGTAATTCTCGTTGATAAGAAAAAAGCAAAAATCGTCGTTAAAATGATGGCAACTCCTGCGGCAAGCCAAATAAATTTGGTCGTCGAGCGGGTCGTTTCCTCCATCACTTCAAGTGATTGATAAATAAAAACAGCACCTGTTTCATTCAAAGGAACACCGACAATTAGTATTTGCGAATCACGGTTCATATTCGGGTTTTCTTCATTGACTGGAGAGATTTTTTTTACCGTATCCCTGTCGGTAAAAACCTTGGACAAATCTGGATCATCCCTTAATAAAGCAAGCGGTAAATCGTCGGTTCCCTGTGAATTTGGCGAAAGGTGATATTGGTTCTGGTCATCAAAGATTGCACCCTTCGTCACATCATCGAGCAATTCCCAGGATATCTCCAAACTTATTTGCAGATCGTTTTGCTCATGTTCCTCAATAATCCTGGCGATTTTACTTGCTGTTTTCGTTAATCCCTTTTCCGTTTCGTTTATATGGTAGTTTTCAAAAAATTCCATCATCATGATGGTGAGAATAAACAGCACGAACGAAACGAGAAAAAGAATCGTAATCCAAAGCTTACCGACTACACTTCGCCAAAACATCATTCGTTTCCAACTTCAAATTTATAGCCGACTCCCCATACAGTTACGATCATTTTCGCTGCCTGTTCCGAAACTTTATTCAGTTTCTCCCTGAGCCGCTTTACATGGGTATCTACGGTTCTTAGATCACCAAAAAATTCGTAATGCCAGACTTCCTTGAGCAGTTGTTCCCTATCAAACACCTTATCAGGTGAACGGGCAAGAAAATACAGCAATTCATATTCCTTCGGCGTCAAGCTCACTTCTTCGCCATCGGCCATGACACGGTGTGCATCATTATCGATTGTTAAATGCGGGAAAACAATCACATCTTTAGTCGTTGTCTCCGTTTGCAAATAAGTCGTTTTCGATGAGCGTCGCAACAGTGCTTTCACACGAAGCACCACTTCCCTTGGGCTGAAAGGCTTTACAATATAATCGTCTGTGCCGACCTCAAACCCCTGGACTCTGTTTACTTCTTCACCTTTCGCCGTCAACATTATGACCGGAGTTGCTTTTTTCTCACGGAGCTCACGGCAAACCTCTACTCCATCTTTGCCAGGCATCATCAAGTCGAGCAGAATCACATCATAGTCATTGGCCAGAGCCTTTGATAAAGCTTCGTTCCCATCCTCTGCTTCTTCAATTATGTAGCCTTCTCTTTCCAAATACATCCTCAACAAGCGGCGAATTCTTTCTTCATCATCTACTACTAACACTTTTACATCGTTTTCCACTGAACATTCCCCCTTGCAGATATTTTACAAAACAGCGGCCTTTAATGCCATATTTTTTCTAACATTGGGTTCTATGTATAATGTTGAGTTATACAAGATGTATTTAAAATAAAGCCTTCACTTTCTGATCAGTGAAGGCTCTATGAAAATGGACGGCGGTTAAGCGCCGGCATAAGAATGCAGGCCGGCAAGGACAAGATTTACGGCAATCAAGTTAAACATAATAATGATAAACCCGATTACAGCAAGCCAGGCCGATTTCTCACCATGCCATCCTTTAGACAAACGGAGATGAAGAAATGCAGCATAGAATAAAAACGTAATGAGTGCCCAAACTTCTTTCGGATCCCAACCCCAGAAACGTGTCCAGGCAATTTGCGCCCAGATCATCGCAAAAACGAGACCTCCGAGAGCGAATACGGGAAAACCAATCAAAACTGACCGATAGCTTATTTCATCGACAAGATCGAGTTTAATATTTTTCCCTAATGGTTGCAATGCTGCAGAAACACGCTTACGCAGAATTAAGCGCAGTAAACCGTATAGAATTAAACCAGCACCCATTGACCAGATAACTGTATTAAGTTTTTTTGCATTGATGAGAGCAGGCATTTCGACAAGAGGTTCCATTTTCCCTTTTGTCATCAGCTCACCTTCATGAGGTCCGGTAATCGCAGGTATAGTATAATCCTGGACTGCTTCCACGCCGTTTTTATCGATCCAGTTAAAAGACGCCTGATAGCCGCTTAAAGAAAATGCGCTCGCAACGATTACAAACCCTAACGTACTGATTAAGCCGTACATCACGACTTCGAGCCAAAAGGTCTTTTTGCTGCTTTTCGTCTGGTCTACAACCTTGACGAGATAAATCAATCCGGCAGCAAAGCTAACAGATAATATCGCTTCCCCGAGGGACACGGTGATGACATGAATGGTCAGCCAGTGACTCTGCAGGGCAGGGATCAATGGTGATATATCAGTCGGAAACATGCTTGCATAAGCAATGATCAATACAACAATTGGCAGGGTGAATAACCCTAACACAGGTGTTCGATACATAAAGAAGAACACAATAAAGGCACCGACCAGAGCCATACCGAAAAAGGTCGTGAATTCGAAGAGGTTGCTGACCGGCGTGTGTCCGGCCGCAATCCATCTAGTAATGAAATAACCGAGCTGGGCCGCAAAGCCGATAATCGTTAAAATGATTCCGATTTTCCCCCAGCCGTTAACTCCTGTTTTTTTCGAATCCTTCTCCTTTATCGCACCGCCGAAAAAAGCGATGGCAATTAAGTAAAGCAGAAAAGCTATATATAACAAGTTCGAGCTTAAAGCTGCCACTGTTTATCCCCCTTAAACTTCTTTTTCATTCTGCAGCTGATCTCCAGGTTCTTGAATACCGGTACCTTTTAACGCTGTTGTTATTTCTTTTTTCAAACCAAACCAGTTCTTATTCGTATGGGCAGCAACCCAAACCTTCCCATCCATTTGGCGAAACCAAATCCTGCGATGGTTCCAGTATGCCCCTTGAACGACACCAATCATAAAAATCGCGCCGCCAAGGCTGATAATCCAGAGCGTTAAATCCTTGCGAACCGTTAAAGCGGAAACATTTTTCGTTTCAACACCGTTAAAGGTCATTTTATATTGATTGTCATTTGAAGGCTCAATCGTTTTGCGAATCGCTACAAAACTGACTTCCCCCTCTGGCGTGTCAGGTGTGACCATTTTAAAGACGAAGGCCGGGTTGTTTGGTATCTTTGATTTTGTTATCGGCTCCCCATCGGAAATTTCATAATCTGGGTAATACTGGACAATTTCGACTGAGTAGCCGTTGCCCAAATCGTAGACATTTTCCGGATCATATAAATCGATCGTCAAATTCCCGAATGCTTCTTTCGATTCCTTGTTTTCAAGGATAAATGACATTTTATTCAGTTCATTGAGCTTATACTCTACCTGATACAAAGCAAAGTTTTCAAATTTCAGAGGGTCATTGACACGAATCTCGTAGTCTTTAACTTTTTTAAGCTCAGGTTCTTCACCGGCAACGGTGTCGCCTTGTTTTTTATAAAGGCTGACGTTCGATTGAAAGTTTTTCGCGACCATGCCGGAGCGTTCAATCGCTTCCTCAAATACTTCTTTATCTTTATCCTTATCATAGACTTCTAGAATAAATTGATCATTGGTTAAATAATATTGCCCGTCAGTTTCCGGGATTACCTTTGTCTCTCCCTCGCGGACCCAGAGGGTTTCATCGACGTACATGCCAGGCACGAATCTTAGCATCGCGCCAATTAAGAAGATGATCAAGCCGACATGGTTAACATACGGGCCCCACCTCGAAAAACGTCCCTTTTCAGCGAGGATATCGCCATTTTCTTCGCGAAGCTTGTACCTTCTCGCTTTAAGATTTTGTTTAATTCGATCAAAATCGTTTTCGCCTATCTCGTTGGTGTCGGTCATTCCAAAAATACGCTGCCTCTTCAGATAGCTTTCATGCCTTGAAACACGCTGTTTCTTTAAAGCGCGGTATAACGGGATAACCCGGTCAAGGCTGCAAATAACGAGCGACACACCAATTGATGCGATTAAAATTAGATACCACCATGAACTGTAGAGATTATGAAATCCAAGTTGATAATAGAGATTTCCCATCCATCCGTATTGGTCCTGATAATATTCAGACGCTGGCATGACCGGCGGGATATACATCTCCTGAGGAAAAATCGTCCCGAGCGAAGATGCTGATAAAGTAATGACAATCAGCCATACACCCACTTTTACGGACGAAAAAAAGTTCCAAATTTTATCAATTATCGTTTTATTGTAAGTTTGTGAACGCCTGGCACTGCCTTCATAGCGCATGTCAAGCAGCGCCTTGCCATTCTCCTGCTCCCCGAGCACCTTACCGCACGATTCACAAAGAACCGTTCCGTGCGGATTTACGTGCCCGCAATCACATTTTACATCATTCATATGAGAAAACTCCCTGTAACTTAAGGTTTGATCTGCTCCATAAAATTTTTAACCATGCTTTCAGTCAGCTCTCCGGTATGATATTTAATCACGGTGCCTTCTGCATCGATCAGAAACGTCGCAGGAAGAGGGTTGATTCCGTATGCTGATTGGACTTGCCCGTCCTCATCGATCACATTCGGAAAATCAAGGTTATATTTTTCAACAAATTTATTTACGGCCAGCTTTGACTCCCCAACATTTACTGCCAGCACTTGAACACCGTCATCTTTAAAATGATTGTATTGGTTGTTTATATATGGCATTTCTTTTTCACACGGTTTGCACCAAGTACCATAAAAATTTAAGAAAACTCCCTGTCCTTGATAATCTGAAAGGCGGTGTTTTTCCCCATTTATATCTGTTAACACAAAATCAGGCGCCTTTTCTCCTATTGCTACTTTCTGGATGTCGCCTTTTGTGAAGTTGGCGTATAAAGTATAGGCGACCGCTGTCCCTAGCAAAAGCAATATGACAGTCCTGATCATTAGGCGGTTTTTCTTCATAATCGCCCCTCCAAGCCTTTTTTTGCTAAAACAATTTGCTTTTTATTATACCATTTTTCAACATCTCGATATTGTTTATAAGAAGATCGATGTGTGAACGTTATATGAACTTTTTCATTTCTTGTTTTGTGCCAGTACTCTGAGCTGCTTTACCTCATGAGCCGTCAGCTCTCTTATTTCACCCGCCTTAAGCCCTTGTAACGTTAAAAATCCGTATCTTTCACGCTTAAGCTTTATGACTGGATGCCCGATTGCTTCAAACATTCTGCGCACCTGGCGATTGCGGCCTTCGTGAATGGAAATTTCAATGATGGCAGAATTTTTCCGTTTATCAAAAGACAGCAATTTCACTGTGGCAGGTGCTGTTTTGCCATCTTCGAGCCGGATCCCTCTTTCCAGGCTCCTCAGCTTTTCCTTTGCCGGCATCCCTTTGGTTTTCACTACATAGACTTTTTCTATTTCATTGCTTGGATGCATAAGCATGTTCGCAAATTCCCCGTCATTTGTCAGTAAAAGCAAACCTGAAGTGTCGTAGTCGAGCCTGCCGATTGGGTAAATTCTTTGTTCAATTCCTGAGAAATAATCAGTGACAACTTTTCTGTTTTTATCATCGCTTACGCTGGAAATAACACCGCGCGGCTTATAAAAAAGAAAATATACGGGTTCCTCTCGTTCAACCGGTATCCCATTTACTTCAACTTTATCATTGGGAGTAACTTTTACTCCTAATTCTTTGACGATTTTACCGTTTACTTTCACTTTGCCTTCGAGAATCAGTTCCTCCGCTTTGCGCCGCGATGCAAATCCGGCATGGGCAATAACCTTTTGGAGTCTTTCCATCTATGTCACCTCATCATTGATTGAATCGTTCTGCTCCAACTCCATTCGGGGTGAGATTCAGAAACCGACTTCACTTAATGAATTATGACATAAATCGTCCATTTTTCAAAGCTGCGCGGGTCTTGTTTCTTTTTTTGGAACATTGACTAAAAACTGCAATTAGGTAAAATAAGAAAAACCGCCGACTGGCGGGTGGCAAGTTGTATTGATATTAGTGATCTCCAATCATCAACCGGCTCCAAACAGGATGATTACTACAGCTATTGCCGCGATGATGCCGATTAAGTCGGCAAGCAGCCCCACTTTTACCGCGTCACCCATCTTTTTAATGCCGACGGCACCAAAATAAACTGTTAAAACATAGAAGGTTGTATCGGTGCTGCCCTGCAGGGTCGCAGCAAGCCGGCCGATGAACGAATCGGGGCCATAAACCGCAATTAAATCGCTCGTCATTCCAAGTGCAGCCGTTCCCGAAATCGGCCTGATAATCGCCAGGGGAACAATCTCGGCCGGGACACCGATCAAGGTTAACGCCGGCCTGATGATGTTCATGAAGTAGTCGAGTGCACCCGAAGCACGAAACACGGAAATCGCCACGAGCATCCCAACGAGAAAGGGAATGATTGACACGGCAATCTTGATGCCTTCCTTGCCTCCTTCTACGAAACTTTCATACGTCTCGACTCTTTTAAATGTTCCGTACAATAAAATGAATCCAATTAGAAACGGAATAAACCAGAGCGAAGCAACTGAAATGATCTCCATATCCATTCATCCTTTACGGCTTCTTCGGTAATAAAAGTAGCGGTCGATTAAGATTGCACCTATAGCAGAACATATGCTGGCGAGCAGAGTCGGGGCGACAATGTCCGTCGGGGACGCGGAATCATAGTTCATTCTTATCGCAATCACCGTCGTCGGGATCAACGTAATACTTGAAGTATTAATCGCAAGAAACGTAATCATCGACCGGCTTGCGGAATTTTTCCCTCCATTTAGTGCTTTCAACTGCTCCATCGCTTTTATTCCGAGTGGGGTAGCGGCATTTCCGAGCCCAAACATATTGGCCATCATGTTTGATAATATATAACCCATCGCTGGATGATCGGCAGGGATTTCGGGAAATAGCTTTTTCACAAACGGCCTGAACAAAAGGGACAATTTTGCTAGTAGTCCGGCGTCCTCGGCAATTTTCATCATGCCCAGCCAGAAGACAAGAATGCTGATCAGGCCAATACAGAGCGTGACCGCTTCCTTTGCTCCAATGAAAATCGCTTCGTTGACCTCATCCATCGTTCCATTGACCATCGCAAAAACAATTCCAATAATTGTCATAAACACCCAAATATAGTTAACCATGCTGCTTCAACCCAACTATCGCTTGAAATATATTTTTAAACAAATCAAAGAATCCTTTTTTCTTTTTCGTATTCTTTTCATAAAAGACAGGCTCGCTCCCGATGATTTTCCCATCTAAATAAATGACCGCTTTACCGACAATATCAGGTACTTCTTCATCATCCCAGTGTGGCTTTGCGATTTTATATTTCACTTTAAAAAGCTTTTTTTCCTCTTCTTTCACAGGATATTTAAAAGCGTGGTCGAGATAGGTTCTGCCCTTGTAAAAAGGCTCTGTTATTTGTTCGACATATCCTTCCGGTAAAATTTCAACGAGTGTATAGTCCGTAAATGCCATCTCAAATAATTGGATATGGTCATTCCAGTCATCCGAAGCATTCAAGGTGACCGCAATTAAATTCATGTCATTCTTTTCTGCCGTTGAGACAAGCGTTCGTTTAGCCCGCTTCGTGTAGCCTGTTTTGCCGCCGGTGCTATATTCGTACAATTGTGTCAGCATTCGGTTTTTATTTCGCCACACCCTGTCCCAGCGCTCATTCGGATTGGGTGCCCTGTAGACTTTGGTTGCGGAAATTTCTTTGTATGTATCATTCATCATTGCATATCGGGTCAGCAAGGCCATATCGTATGCAGTAGAATAGTGTTTTTCATGATCATCAAGCCCGTGCGGGTTTTCAAAATGAGTGTCGGTCATACCGATCTCTTTTGCTTTTTCGTTCATAAGGAATACAAACCCGTCAAGGCTCCCGCCTACATGCTCGGCAATCGCCACGGCTGCATCATTTCCTGACCTCAACATTAAACCATACACTAAATCTTCAAGTTTGATCTTTTCACCGGGCTGCAAATAAATAGCCGAGCCATCCGTGCGAACAGCTTTGTTGGAAACCTTCACTTTTTCATCCATTTTCCCGGATTCTATGGCGAGGATCGCCGTCATAATCTTTGTGATACTGGCAATTCTCCGAACGGTATGGGCATCCTTTTCATAAAGAACCCGCCCTGATTCCTGCTCGATTAAAATAGCGCTTCTTGCGCTAATAGAAACAGAAGCTTCAAGCTTCTGGGGTACGCTGAAAATCAATATTGAGATGATGATAGAAATGATCGTCAATTTCCCTTTCCTGTGCATTTTCGCGACCTCTTCTCCTTTGGTGATTTGTACAAGTTTATGCAGGACAAGGTCTGTTATGACTAGAAATGGGTAACTGGAGACGATTTAGAAGGGCTGTGTTATAGAAGACGACAAAAAAAAGAAAAACACGGGGTGTTTTCCGCAAATTTTAATAGGGGCGCCATTTCAGCTGGCTCGCTTTTTCGAATCGATCCTCCGCGTTCCGCCAGTTTACAATTTCCCACCAGTTATCAACATATTCAGCGCGGTTATTTTGATATTGTAAATAATAGGCGTGCTCCCAAACATCGAGAACGAGAATCGGAATCGTGTCCCATTGGGTTAACAGATTATGCCGCTCCGATTGAAGAATTTCAAGATGCCTTGAGCGGGGCGACCAGACAAGCAGCGCCCAGCCTACACCTTCGACCTGCTTGGCCGCCTCGCTAAAGTGTTTCTGAAAGGCTTCAAAGCTGCCAAAATATTTGTCTATCTCTTTAAGCAGTTTGCCTTGCGGGCGTCCGCCCCCGGCCGGGCTCATATTATTCCAAAAAATTGTATGAAGATAATGGCCCGAACCATGAAAGGCCAGTTCCCTTGACCAGTGTTTGACGAGAGAAAAATCACCTGACTCCCTTGCTTTTTTAAGCATGATTTCCGCTTTATTTAACCCGTCAACATAGGAGCGATGGTGCTTATCATGGTGAATCCGCATGATTTCTTCAGAAATAACCGGTTCGAGTGCATCATAACGATAAGGAAGCGGCGGTAATATATGTTTCCCCGCTTCTATGTCTGCCCCGGTCATCCATACTGTTCCAAGCTGCTGCCGCTCTGCAAAATAGGCTTCCATTTCCCGATGTAACAGATTGGTCTCTGTTTGCAGGTTTGCCAATTCCTCTGTAGAAAGAGTTTTTGCTGCCCCTTCAACAATTTCCGAGAACCGGTCTAGTTTGTTCCATATTTCTTCATGCTCCTGGACATTTTGTGATTTCAGGAAATCCTTTAGATCTTTATTCCAAACAAATACACTTTTTACATATTCCTCAAAACGACTCATACGCAACCCCGCTTTCACTGTATGTTCTTTCTTATCGTATGAGCCCATTTATTGAAAGTTTCACGTTTTTTTAACGATTAAGGTCCGCGCTAATTTTTGCAAAAAAAAAAGAATGCCGCAATCGTATCGGCATTCGCTTTATTAGTTTGATTGGATCATTTTGGTCCGGTAGTCTGTTTCATAATATTCAAGTTCTTCTCTGATCTTTTGAAAGTCTGCCTCGACACTCTTTAATAGCTGGTGAATGCTTTCTGGCACATCCAAACGGAATTTAATCGAATTCTTCCCCGTGTAGGCGGAACGGCTATCCTCAAACCAAGCATCATTTTTCGGTGAAAAGAATTCTTCGATGCATTGATGGTAAATGCGGTACAATACCTTTTCAGCTCCCCCTTTTGAAAATGGCTCGCTTTTTAAAATAACCGAACAAGCATCGAGGCCTTCCTCACAGTAAACCAGTAATTTCCTCATATTTGAAAGAATCGATCTATAATACATGCTGTCGCCTGCTAATTCCTGCTCAAGTGCGGTAAGCGTCGTTTCGTTTAAAAATCCTTCAAGAGTTGAAACCGTTTTTTCCAAAAAATTCTTTACTTCTTCTACCTGCAGCTTCACAATCGTATTTCCCAAAATCAAACACCTCCGATATTATTTGTGGTTAGTGCGGCTGAACGATGAACTCGAGCGGTGAACGAAGTTCGTATCCTTGCTTTCCGCCTATCGCCGCAAAGATCTCCGGCAATTTTTTGTAATCAAGATCTTGAAAATAAGCTGCAAACTCATTTCTATTATTTATGTATATTCTTTTGCGATGGCGAAAACCCGGATTTTTAAGCAAACAGGCTAGCGCAACGATATCCCGGAAATAAACGGGGCTGGAATCCGCTTGAAATATAGGATCCTGTTTGAACGGAGTAAATTCTTGCATCGATTCTTCAAAAAAACGAACATATAAGACGTGTACAGTTTTTTCGACGCCGCCCTCAATGAAAGTGATTTCACTTCTATTAAAATAGTCTTCAAAAGAATTGGATTGTTCTTTTTCCAACTCATACCCTTTGCACTGCTTGATAAGCAAAAATAACCCCTCCCATAATTGCTGCGGCACCATGTTTATAAATAATGGAGCTGTCAGAAAGTTAAATTTATTTTACCATACAATGATTGACCTTGTCAGGAATTGGCCTTCTCCTGGAATTTTTCAAAAAACAGATCCGCTTCGTCCTGAATGAATTCATCATCCGTGCTCTCCGGCAGAGGCGGAAGCTCCTCAATGCTTTTCAAACCAAAATAATCAAGAAACTCCTTTGTCGTCCCATATAAATACGCGCGGCCCGTTCCTTCCGCCCGGCCAACTTCTTTAATAAGGGCTTTAGCCGATAAAGTGTGCAGTGGCCGTTCGGTTTTAACACCGCGAATTTCTTCAATTTCAGCACGGGTGATCGGCTGTTTATAAGCAACAATCGCAAGCGTTTCAAGTGCTGCCTGGGAAAGATATGCGGCCCCGGGCGATTCGACAAGCTTTATTAAATAAGGGGCATTTTCTTTTTTGGTGACGAGCTGGTAAGTTCCAGCAAGCTGCACAATCATAATTCCCCGCCCCGCGTCTTGTTCATATTCCTGCTTTAAGTCTTGAATGGCCGCTTGTGCGGTATGTTCGTCGGTTTCCAAAGACTTAATGATTTGCTCCAGTGTAAGCCCTTCATCCCCTGCTGCAAACAAAAGGCTTTCCAGAATTCCTTTCCAATTAACGATCTCCAACAGATTGTGCTCCTTCCACTGCCGATAAATATATGTCTGCAAAATTGTGTTCTTGTTCGACACTGATTTCCTTTAGCTTCATTAGCTCAAGGATCGCTAAAAATGTAACGACGATATGCTCACGAACAGGGACGGAAAACAGCTCTGTAAAGCTTTTGCGGCCCTTAAAGTTTTTCAGTTCTGCGACGATCTCAGCCATTCGTTTTTCGATAGAAATTTCCTGTCGAGATATTTTTGTTGCCAGCGGTTTTTGCAGTTTTTTTCTTCTTAACAGTTTTTGAAAGGCACCCAGCATATCATACAATGATACATTCAGTTCGGCTGTTTTCGATTTCGTCTCGTCTGCATAGCCGGAAAGGTCAGCCGGTGCCTTTGTATACATGAGGCCCCGTTCCTGCTCCATAAACTTGAGATCATGGGCAGCTTCTTTGTATTTTCGATATTCAATCAACCGTTCAACAAGTTCATCTCTTGGATCTGCTTCAAAATCGACGGAGAATTCATCTTCGTCCAATTCCTCCTCATGTTTAGGAAGAAGCATCTTGCTTTTAATCGCCAGCAGCGTTGCCGCCATGACGAGATATTCACTGGCCACATCGAGCTGGAGCTCTTTCATTGCATGTATATATAATAAATATTGCTCTGTTATTTTTGAGACTGGAATATCGTATATGTCTATTTCAAGCCGATTAATGAGATGAAGCAGCAAATCGAGCGGCCCCTCAAATGCATCAATCTTAACGTTATATTGCATAGTACCCACCAATATTTTCTTTAAAATTGTTCGTTTGTTTTATTACTAGTATAGAGGATTCGCAATGGTTGTCCAATAGAAATTTAATCATCCCCATCTTTCACCCGAAAATATTGGATTCGCCCAAACCAAATAACCCAGACCCACATATGCTGTGATTGTTAACAGAAACGCATTTTATAGGAGGAATGTAACTATGTCCGATGGAAAAGGCTATGGATATGGAGCAGGCTTTGCGCTGATTGTTGTTTTGTTTATTTTACTCATCATCGTAGGCGCTTCTTGGCTTTGTTAAAACAGTAGCTCTGGCGAAAGCTGGATATTGGACTGTAACCGTACGATTCGCAATTAAACGAATCGTTTAGTGTGTTTGCCGGGGCATTGTCAGCTGAAAAGGGAGGCTGCTCCCATTTCAGCTGGCATTTTTCGCTTTTGACATTGTTCGGATTAAGGAATCAGAAGTCTTTTATGGTAAAATGTCTTTACATAATTGCGGGAGTGAACCTATGTATCCGAAAGCGTATATTTCATATCTTGCCCATTTTCATGGCGACCGTGACTATTTTGAATGCCATGAAATTTTAGAGGAATATTGGAAAAGCATTAATGGTGAAAAAGAGTCAGTATGGGTCGGCCTCATCTTAACAGCTGTATCTGCTTATCATCATCGGCGTGGAAATTTTTCGGGGGCGCACAAAACGTTAAAAAAAGCCATCTCGATATTTGAATCAAAACGCGGGGACCTTGCTGAACTCAGCTTGGATGAAGAGCTTCTGCTTGAAAACCTAAATGATTTATTGGCGGCGATCGAAAATAAAAAGCCTTATACAAGCTTTGCATTTCCGATCACTGATAAGATGCTTATTGCCTCTTGTATCCAGGAATGCGAGTTTACTGGTATGAATTGGGAAAGCCCAAGTGATTTAAATAATGAAAATCTGTTACACCGCCATTTGCTGCGTGATCGTACAGATGTTATCGAAGAACGGGAACAAGCAAGAAGGGAAAAAAATAGAGGCTGACCCGCTATTTCTGGATCAGCCTTCCTACTTATTTATAAAGGGGCCTCATCGGTCCTGTCATCATCCAAATCACATTTATTGATAAATGCGGCAGTGTATTCATTGGCGATAAATTGGTGTTCTGGATATAATTCCTTAAGCGATTTAACCATTGCTTTTCCGATCCCCTGCTGCCTGTGGGAAGGATTAACTGAAATATGCTGGATCTCGCCAGACCTATCCGCAAATTTCACACCAAGCAAGCCGATAATATCCTCTTCTTGCCTCCATAAGAACAATTTCTGGTCTTCTTCGGATTCATACTGCTTGATCGTTTGTTGGAGTTTTTTCAAATCCTTTTCGGTCGGCATAAATGATAAAAGGCCCATTGCGATTTTTTCAAATGATTTTTTATACCTGATTAACATATTTATCCCTCTTTAACGAATTAGACACGTTTTCGTATATTTTGCTTAGCAACCTATTTTTCCCTATTCGCGGAAACTTTAAACTTTTTTTATTATATGTATTAAAAATATGCCTGTTCGTGTAATCGTCCTGATCATACAAAATCTAGCTTTATTCAACAAGTAAATACTATTGTGTAGGTGGAAAGGCGAGCCAGTAGTAGACTCCCCAGCCCAACGATATAACGAGAATCAGAATAAACAAAATCCAATTGCTTTTTTTCATAATCGCATCCGCAACCTCCCGGGTTCTAAAGTAATCAGTGCGCTGTTTTCTGACTTCAGGCAACCTTTGCTGGATGGCTGACTTTTTATTCGATGCACTTTATTCTACACCAAACTTTTAATTTAAGCCAATTTCGCTCAGGATAGGATGCAGCTTCGTTTGCTTGAATAAGTTAAAGATGAAAAAAACTAAGCTGCGATAGCGGGCAGCTTAGTTTTTTACTTTTTCCGTTAAGGGTAAGTCAAAGCGGATTAAATCTGCAAACGTCTCCCGCTTTACGACGACTCTTGCTTCGCCATTTTCGACAAAGACTACCGGTGGCCTCGGGATGCGGTTGTAATTATTGGCCATCGAGTAACCATATGCTCCGGTACAAAAAACAGCAAGCAGATCACTCGTCTCAGCCTTAGGCAAAGGAAGATCCCAAATGAGCATGTCTCCAGATTCACAGCATTTTCCTGCAATCGAGACGGTTTCCTCCGCTTTTGCCAGTGGACGGCTTGCCAGCACCGCCTCATATTTTGCCTGATAGAGGGCAGGCCTGATATTGTCACTCATGCCACCATCAACCGCCAGATATTGGCGGACATTCGGAACTTCCTTTCGGGAGCCGACTTTATATAAAGTTGTCCCGGCATCACCGACAAGGGAACGGCCAGGTTCGATCCAGATTTCCGGCATCTTCATTAAAAAACGCCCGGCCTGGGTCTTCACTTCTTCAATAATTTCCTCAACATATTGGAATGCCGGAATCGGATCGTCTTCGCTTGTATAGCGAATCCCAAAACCGCCACCGAGGTTGAGGACCTGCGGTTCATAGGAAAAATTGTTTTTCCATTCATTTAGTTTCTCAAAAATCTTTCTAGCCGCTAACACAAATCCAGTTGTATCAAAGATTTGGGAACCAATATGACAGTGAATCCCGAGCAGATGAAGACTGTGTGAATCGAGAGCAGTCCGCAAAGCTGTTTCCGCCTGCCCGTTTTGCAGATCAAAGCCGAACTTTGAATCTTCCTGGCCTGTTAAGATGTAATCATGCGTATGGGCTTCAATTCCCGGCGTCACCCTGATGAGAATATTCGCCTGCATTCCTTTTTCAGCACAAATGGTGGAAAGAAGCTCAAGCTCATAAAAATTATCAACAACAATGCAGCCGATTTGGTGCTCCATGGCCATTTCCAATTCTTCTCTGCTTTTATTGTTGCCATGAAAATGAATCTTTTCGACGGGAAATTGAGCAGCCAATGCCGTATAAAGCTCCCCACCGGACACAACATCAAGGGAAAGCCCCTCCTCTTTTGCGAGCTGGAACATCGCAATCGATGAAAACGCCTTGCTCGCGTATGCGACTTGTGCGGTTATGCCCAATTTTTCAAATGTATTTTTAAAGCTTCTTGCCCGTTCACGGATTAAAGCAACATCATACACATATAAGGGTGTGCCAAACTTTTCAGCCAATTCTATCGTATCAAGGCCGCCGATTTCCAGATGGCCTTTATCGTTCACTTTTGTTGTTCCATGAAAATACATGTTTCTCCCTCATTCCCTATGAAAACAGTCCATTAGTATACTCAAAGAGTTTACGCCTTTTTTAATTAAAAACTACTGTATCATAATGAATGGCAATCCGCAATTGGATTGTCACCTTCCTTTATGCTATGCCAGGTTCACATTTATGAATTGGACGGCTGCTTATAACGGTTTTTAGTATGGACGATGCTGGGCCGGATTTTAGAACCGGGAACGGACTGGCGAATCAAAATCTGGATAAACGCCCTCGGGTTGAATGGCAGAAACGGCCATAGATATGGTGTATTCAATGAACGTATTGCGGTCAGAAATAAAATATACAGCGTGGTGCCGACCAATAATCCCGGCACGTTAAAAATGGCGACAACAAGCAATAATAGCAGCCTGGCAATTTTATTGGCAATACTCAGTTCATAGCTGGGTGTCGAATATGTACCGATCGCAGCGACCGCAACATATAAAATGACTTCGGGAACAAACAGCCCGACCTTGATCGCGATTTCCCCGATCAAAACAGCTGCGATTAACCCCATTGAAGTTGAAAGCGGTGTCGGTGTATGAATGGAGGCGATCCGTAAAAATTCAATGCCAATATCGGCAATAAATAATTGGACAATAATAGGAACATTCGATTTTTCAGTAGGACCGATAAAAGAAAGCGGATCTGGTAAAAGCGATGGGTCCTGTACAAATAGATACCAGAGCGGCAACAGAAACAGTGAAGCCAGCAGTCCGAGAAAACGGACCCACCTCACAAATGTACCCACTGTTGGCGATTGCCTGTACTCTTCTGCATGCTGTAAGTGATGGAAATACGTTGTTGGGGTGATGATTACACTAGGAGAAGTGTCAACATAAACAAGGACATGCCCTTCTAATAGATGGACGGCTGCAACGTCTGGACGCTCCGTATATCTCACAAGAGGATACGGATTATACCCTTGCTTCAACAAATATTCTTCGACCGTTTTATCTGCCATCGGTAACCCGTCGATTTCAATTCCTTTAATTTCTTTCTTAATAATATCAACGAGATCCTGATTGGCCACATCACTAATATATACGACAGCGATATCCGTTTTTGAGCGTTCACCCGCTTTAATCATTTCAAACCGCAACCGCTCGTCGCGAACTCTTCTTCTCGTTAAGGCTGTATTCACAACAATATTCTCAACAAATCCGTCACGGGATCCGCGAATAACCTTTTCCACATCAGGCTCTTCTGGCTGGCGGCCCGGATAATTGCGTACGTCAATCGCAATTCCCGAGCTTTCCCCTTGCATCGCGACGACAATTAAGCCGCAAAGGAGCTGGTCAACTAATTCATCCAGGTTTTCGATCACCTTCAACTGGTGGTGAACAATCCGATTTTCAATAATTTTGAAAAGGTTCGTCGACAGCTTTTCAAGATCATTAATACCAATAATTTGCCCAATAACCTGAACAACGACTTTCGTATCGCTGAGGCCATTAACATAATAGATATGGACATCCTTGCGGAGAATCTTCAGTTTTCTGACACCGAGATCAAAGCTGGTCTCAAGGCCGATCCGATTGTTGAGATATTGTTCAACGTCATCAACCGATTTGGGAATTGGTATATTATTCTCTGTGTTTGTTGTCATAGTAGCGGCTCCTTTCCAGAATAATTTCGACCGCTTTTTTGGTTATCGGTGCACCCCGTTTAAAATGGTCGCGGCGCGCCATTTTTCCGACATCCCCGATTCCGACAATAATTGGCACGTCCAGCTCATCAAGACAATAGACAGTATCCCCGCTCATTCTGCCAATTTCGAGCTCAGGTACACCAAATTTATCAACACCAAATGGAGTCAGCTCACCATCTCGATCAATACTGATATCCACTCTTGTCCATTCCGCCTGCCTTGTCTTTGAAGCAACCGCAATCACCCCGATTACTTCAATTTCTTTATGGGAGGCAACATATCTCATCGCCCGTTCACCCGCACCTTCCCCCATATAGCCGCTGTCATCAAACATAACAAGAACTGGATCATGGTGGGCTTTTTTGATCAGATTTACAAGCTCCGGACCGGTTAAAACGGAAGGATTCCCATGCGAATGTGAGATGCATCTTGCACCGATTTGAGTAGCCACACTTTCGATCGCCTTTCTTGCATATTCATCTCCATCAGTAACGAAAATGACCCTCTTCGGTTTATTCATTATCAGCTGAGTCCTTTCCTTGTATCTGTTAGTGGTCCACAAAGTAAAGCCAGTGGAATAATGATCCGAACACTTTGCCAAGCACAATCGCCATGAGTAAGCTTATGATCCTCTCCTCGAGGCCAACGCGTTTTGCCAAAATCGGAAAAACATTCAAAACTTCAGTTAATGCTGCTGCAAGCAACCCGATAAAAACCCCGCCCGCCAATCCAAGCGGAATTAAAAATAGCGGTGATAGGTGTAATACAGGATCCCTTATCGTCGCTAACGCGCCTGCCACCGCACCAAGCACAACGGCCCACTCGTAAGAGAAGATTTTTTTTATTGTCTTGGAGAGCTGGGTGAGGCGGGGGATGATCCCGAGAACGGTAAGAAAAGCAACAAAGCCTGCCCCAACTGTTAATCCCGCAGCAAAGCCGATAAATGAGACGGCAAGGACATGAATAATCATTCGAGATGCTTGACGCTTTCTTTGTTTTCGTGCATGATGACATACTGGTCCAGATCCTGCTGGTAATTAAACATTTCAACTTCCAGGGGGCTTGGCTCTTCGTTAATTCTTTTTCGGAAAACATGATTAAAAAATAAAACCATTCCGAGTCCCAATCCGAATGAATAAGGAATTTGAAACAGAAGCGGCTTCGCGACTACTTTGCCAGTGATGATCGTATAAATACGCTGCTGAACCTCCTGCATGCTTACATCTTCATGAAAGTTCATGATCGCAAGGGCAGCCCCGAAGAAAAGCAAAAGCCAAATCAGCAAAAAGAGCGGAACGGAGACCTCCTTCTTCTTGTCGACTACTTCAATAATCACCTGGGACGGGCCGATCGTCTGCACCTCGACATTTTCAAAAGCTTTGTTAATATAAAGGACCACTTTCATCACATCAATGACGACATAATTTCGATCTTCTCTCGATATTTTATAAATTCGCAAATTTTGTAAACGATTAAGCAGAGAATCGTCTGCGATAATCTGTGCAATGTCCTGCAGATAAACGGTATGTTCCGGCTTTACTTGAGCACGATGACGCATGCGAATGTAGATCGTTTTTTCCATCACATTCACTTCCCACACATTGATTTCCTCGTATAAATAGTATGAGTTCCTTCTCTAGGTTTCATGAACCCCAAAAAATGGCGGATGCGGGAATAATAAGGAATCCTATCCACAGGGGAATACCTTCCTGGATCTAAATGTGACCCTTGAAAAATTATTATAAAAAAAAGACCTCATGGATCATATGTCCATGCGGTCTTTCATTTGCTGGAGAATTTTTTTCTCGAGCCGTGAAACCTGAACTTGAGAGATGCCAAGCCGTGCAGCTACTTCCGATTGAGTCTGGTCCTTGTAATAACGCAAATACACGATCAGTTGCTCCCGTTCATCCAGTTCGCTTATTGCTTCTTTTAAGGCGATTTTATCAAACCATTTGCCCTCATCTCCATTGTCGATCTGGTCAAGCAGTGTGATGGGGTCGCCGTCGTTTTCATAAACGGTTTCATGGATCGAGGAAGGCGTCCGTCCTGCTTCCTGGGCAAGAATAATATCCTCGGCGGGGATCTGAAGAAATTCCGATAATTCGGAAACAGTTGGCACTCTGCCTAGATTTTTAGACAATTCATCCTTCGCTTTACGGATAGTGTTTCCCATTTCTTTCAATGACCGGCTGACTTTTATGGTTCCGTCATCACGGATAAACCTCTGGATTTCCCCGATGATCATCGGCACAGCATAGGTGGAAAATTTCACATCATAAGAAAGATCGAATTTATCGACAGACTTTAATAAACCGATACAGCCGATCTGAAATAAGTCATCCGGCTCATATCCCCTGTTTAAAAAGCGCTGGACGACAGACCAAACAAGCCTCATGTTTTTCTGGACGATTGTGTCTCGTGACGCCTGATCGCCATCCTGGCTTTTCTTAATTAATTCCTTAACTTCGTGGTCTTTTAGGTACGGTTGGCTTTTTTCTTTCTTAACCTCCACATCCATAGGCAGTCTCCTTAATTACACAGCATTTTGCTCGTTGATAAATGCTTCCTTAAGCGGATTTCTGTTCCTTTCCCTGGCTGCGACTGAATGTCTACTTCATCCATAAAATTTTCCATGATCGTGAATCCCATTCCGGACCTTTCCAATTCAGGCTTTGTCGTAAATAGAGGCTGGCGGGCTTCTTCCACATCGATAATTCCCTGCCCGTCATCCTTAATTTTCATATCAATAACTCCATCTTCAATTAAAACGGAAATATACACTTTTCCGTTTGGATCGTTCTCGTATCCATGTATAATCGCATTTGTAACCGCCTCGGAAACGACTGTTTTGATTTCGGTCAACTCATCCATCGTCGGATCAAGCTGGGCAATAAATGCGGCTACAGTTACCCTTGCAAACGACTCATTCTGGCTTAAGGCACTGAATTGAATCTTCATTTCATTTTTCATGGTTAAGCAACCCCCAATCTTTCTAGCGCAAATTGTTCGGACGGCTCCAATCGAATGATTTTAAATAAGCCCGACAAATCAAAAAGCCGCTGAACGGCAGGGGAAATTGCACAAACCACCATTTCGCCATCTACTTGTTTTATTTGCTTATACCTGCCTAAAATGACACCGAGTCCTGAGCTGTCCATAAACGAAAGCTGCTCAAGATTCAAAATGATATGGCGAATCTCAAATTCATTAATTGCCTTTGTTGCCTGTGTGCGAAGCTCATCTGCAGTATGGTGGTCGAGCTCTCCACTCAGCCGCATACATAAGACGTCGCGCTTCACTTCCATGTCAATATTAAGACTCACTATTTCTGGCCTCCTTCTCCCGGTATCCTGAAGAACTGCCGAAAAACCATTAATGGGTGGCAGCACTGGAATAGCCGATCGGTTTTAACTTGCACTAGCAAAGGATCGTTCCCCGCTAATGACAGTAACCTTTATAGTGAGTCAAATTCGCTCCTGTTTGTTCGTATTCCTTCTTAAAGACAAAACTAGTGAAGATTCGCTAAAAATATTTAGCGCTTGAGCATTTGCGACAATGACTATTCTCCAGCTTTCGTAAACATGCCGAATGCCCGTTTATATAGAGTCCACCAGCCTGCTTCTTTGACTGACTCTTTCGCAACAAGCGGGCTCTCTACAATCGTAGCTCCATCCTTAACCAGCTTTAAAGTCCCGATTTGATCGCCTTTTGTTATAGGTGCTTTTATATTGGAATTAAGGGAAACCTGCTTCTTGACATTTTCTATATTTTCCCCTTTTTTTGTCAGCAGTGAGATTGGCTCGCTTGTTAAAGCCTCCACTTTCTTCTTTTCGCCTTTACTGATTTTCGCATGCGCAAGCGAATCGTTTCTTTCATACATTGGATGTGTCTCATACTGGCTAAAAGCATAATCAAGCATTTTTGTTATCTGGGCATTCCGCTCTTTGGAGGTTGGCGCTCCAAAAACAACGGCGATGACCCGCATGCCATTCTTTTCTGCCGTAGCTGTTAAGCAATATTTTGCCTCACGCGTAAATCCTGTTTTGAGCCCATCTACTCCGGGATAAAAACGGACAAGCTTATTCGTATTGACGAGCCAGAATTTTTTGTCCGTATTTTCACGAAGATAGTCCTCGTAAGCACCGGTATATTTTGTAATTTCCTCATATTTTAAAAGTTCCTTTGCCATAATGGACATGTCATAAGCCGTACTGTAATGGTCCTCTTCAGGGAGACCTGTCGTATTTTGGAATTTCGTATTTTTGAGTCCAAGCTCCTTCGCTTTTTTGTTCATCGTGTTAACAAATGCTTCCTCCGACCCGGAAATCCGTTCGGCCATGGCTACCGAAGCATCGTTGCCGGAGCCGATCGCAATTCCTTTCAGCATTTGCTCTGTCGTCATTTCTTCGCCAGCCTCAAGAAAGATTTGCGAACCGCCCATCGATGCAGCGTACTCACTTGTGCGGATTTTTTCATCCCACTTCAGCTTTCCTTCATCGAGGGCTTCCATAATCAGCAGCATCGTCATAACCTTGGTCATGCTTGCCGGCGGAAGCTTTTCATTGCTGTTTGTTTCATATAAAACGGTCCCTGTATCCCGTTCAATCAGTATTGCTGATTTTACGTTTTCTACTATTTCAGTCTGGTTTTTTTCTTCAGCATTTACAATTGGTACCGCTAAGCAAGTAAAAAGAAATGTTATAAGCATCATAGAGCCAACTCGTTTCATTGCATAACCCTCCATTCTTTATACGTTCCATTTTTTCCAACCCCCGGACTTTTATACAGATATTGCCTTTGTTTTTTCTGAAAAAGAATGGATTTTGATTTGTGGATTTCAGTGCAGGCAAACATTAAAGTTGAGGGACAAAGAGTGAAAATGGCTGGTGAAGCTATTCGAAGTTGATGATATATCTGGAAAGTTGATGATATCTTATCCAGGGTTGATGATATAACCGGAAAGTTGACGATAAAATACCGAAGTTAACGATATATCTGCAAAGTTGACGATATCTTATCCGAAGTTGATGATATAACCGGAAAGTTGACGATAAAATACCGAAGTTAACGATATATCTGCAAAGTTGACGATATCTTATCCAGGGTTGATGATATAACCGGAAAGTTGACGATAAAATACCGAAGTTGACGATATATCTGCAAAGTTGACGATATCTTATCCAGGGTTGATGATATAACCGGAAAGTTGACGATAAAATACCGAAGTTGACGATATATCTGGAAAGTTGACGATATCTTATCCAGGGTTGATGATATAACCGGAAAGTTGACGATAAAATACCGAAGTTAACGATATATCTGCAAAGTTGACGATATCTTATCCAGGGTTGATGATATATCCGGAAAGTTGACGATATCTTACCCACAGTTGATGATAAAACAGGTGGCCGACCTTTCGAGAAAACAATAAATCCCGCCAGATATGCATCCTGGCGGGACTTAAGATCATTTCCTATTGAGTTATTTCCTCGTGGATAAGCGTTGGTGGTTCTATTTTTTGTGCAGAAATTCGAATATTTTCATAAAGCTTTTCCTTTACATCCGCTACATCTTCAAAGTTGCTGTAAAGGGTTACGAGCGATTCGCCTTTTTTGACCGCATCGCCAATTTTTTTGCGAAGCATGAGCCCGACAGCCAGATCAATTTCCGATTCCTTTGTTGCCCTGCCTGCACCTAGCAGCATCGCAGCGGTTCCAACTGCATCTGCGACAATTTCAGAAACATAGCCATCTTTTTTTGCCTCTAATTCAAACGTATATTTAGCCTGAGGCAATTTTCCGGGGTCGTCTACTACCGAAGCATCCCCGCCCTGTGCGCTCAAAAATACTTTCATCTTCTCTAGCGCAACACCTTCACGGATGATTTTTTCAAGCAGTGACCTTGCTTCAGAGAGCGTCTTTGCTTTTCCGGCAAGGACGACCATATGGCTTCCGAGCGTTAAACAAAGCTCGGTTAAATCTCCAGGTCCTTCTCCGCGCAGCGTATCGATCGCTTCTTTTACTTCGAGGGCATTGCCAATCGCAAAACCGAGTGGCTGACTCATATCAGAAATAACGGCCATTGTATTTCTGCCGACTTTGTTTCCGATTCCAACCATTGCTTCAGCAAGCTCTCTGGATTGTTCAAGAGTTTTCATAAACGCACCCGCGCCTGTTTTAACATCAAGGACGATCGCGTCTGCGCCAGCGGCTATTTTCTTGCTCATGATTGAGCTTGCAATTAACGGAATGCTGTTAACCGTTGCGGTCACATCCCTTAATGCATATAGTTTTTTATCGGCTGGTGTTAAATTGCCGCTCTGGCCGATTACCGCAACCTTATTTTTGTTGACAAGCTCAATGAATTCGGCTTTATCAATTTCGACATGGAAACCGGTAACTGCTTCAAGTTTGTCAATTGTACCGCCTGTGTGGCCAAGCCCCCGTCCTGACATTTTCGCAACCGGCACTCCTGCTGCAGCAACGAGGGGACCGAGCACAAGCGTTGTTGTATCACCAACTCCTCCGGTCGAGTGCTTATCGACCTTGATTCCTTCTATCTCTGAAAGGTCAATCTGATCTCCGGACTCAACCATTGCCATCGTTAAATCGGCACGTTCCTTTTCACTCATCCCCCTAAAAAAGATGGCCATTGTCAGTGCACTCATTTGGTAATCGGGAATCGCACCCTCTGTGTAACCATGAATAATAAATTGAATTTCTTCCTGCGTGAGCTCATATCCGTCGCGTTTTTTTTCAATTAGGTCAACCATTCTCATTTTTCATCACCGCTTTTTAGGATTTTTCGGCAAATTGTTTGACAATCTCTTTCACGTACAAAAGAAAATCGGCTTTCACTTTTTCAGTCGTTTCAATTACTTCACTGTGTGTCAGCGGCTGATCTAAAATCCCGGCTGCCATGTTGGAGATGCAGGAAATACCAAGGACTTTCATGCCGCCATGGCGCGCCACGATGACTTCAGGAACAGTTGACATTCCGACCGCATCGCCGCCAATTGTTCTAATCATCCGGACTTCTGCCGGAGTTTCGTATGTAGGACCGGTATTTCCAGTGTATATTCCTTCTTTCACACTGATACCGAGCCTTTCGGCAGTTTCTTTCGCAAGATGGCGAAGTTCCCGTGAGTACGCTTCGCTCATATCCAGGAATCGCACACCGAGGCGCGAATCGTTCGTGCCGATAAGTGGATTGACACCCATATTGTTAATATGATCTGTGATGAGCATCAAATCACCCGGTGAGAAGCTTGTGTTTACACCGCCGGCCGCGTTTGTGACAATTAAAATCTCAACACCGAGTTCCTTCATGACGCGAACCGGGAATGTTACTTGTTCCAAGGTGTAGCCTTCGTAATAATGGAATCGTCCTTGCATTGCGACAACCTCCACCCCGTGGATAGTGCCGAACACGAGTTGTCCGGCATGGCCCTCAACAGTTGATACAGGAAAGTCCGGAATTTTTTCGTAGGCCAATTTCGTCGGATTTTCAATTTCATCACCGAGAACTCCAAGTCCCGACCCGAGTATGAGACCAACCCGCGGCGCTCTTGGATAAGCATTTTTCAAAAAAGCGGCCGCATTTTGGATTTTGTCGTAGTTCATATTCATTTCCTCCGATTATTTGATCTCGTTTAAGAAACTTTTTCCATGTTTCGGCAATGCTACGTAAAAATTATCGGCAATCGTTGCCCCGATATCAGCGAACGTCTCACGGACCGGCAGTTCCTTGCCTGCAGAAAACCGTTTTGAATACGCTAACAGAGGCACATATTCACGCGTATGATCGGTGCCCGGGTGAACGGGATCATTTCCGTGATCAGCTGTGATGATCAGCAGGTCGTCCTCCTTCATTTTCGAAAATACTTCGGGAAGGAGGGCGTCATATTCCTCAAGAGCCTGGCCGTACCCGAGGGGATCACGGCGATGTCCGTATAAAGCATCAAAATCAACAAGATTTAAGAAGCTTAAGCCGGTAAAATCAATATCAAATGTTTGCAGAAGCTTATCCATCCCATCCATATTTGACACGGTTCTAAGTGACTTGGTTACCCCTTCGCCATCGTAAATATCGGAAATCTTGCCGATTGCGATCACATCGAATCCGCCGTCTTTTAAATCGTTCATCACCGTTCTGTCGAATGGTTTTAAGGCATAATCATGACGGTTGGCTGTTCTTTTAAAATTGCCGGGCTCCCCAAGAAACGGGCGGGCAATCACACGTCCGACCATGTACCGCTCATCAAGCGTCAGCTCGCGGGCTATCTCACAGATTTGGTACTGTTCCTCGATCGGGATAATCTCCTCATGTGCTGCGATTTGCAATACAGAGTCTGCAGAAGTATAGACGATTAACGCTCCCGTTTCCATGTGCTCAGCACCGAGCTCGTCAATAATTTCCGTACCGCTTGCCGGCTTGTTTCCAATCACTTTTCTGCCTGTGCGTGATTCCAGCTCAGAAATTAATTCCGGTGGAAAACCATCAGGGAAAACTTTAAATGGTGTGGCAATGTTGAGGCCCATGATTTCCCAGTGACCTGTCATCGTATCTTTTCCGTTCGATGCCTCCTTCATTTTTGTATAAAAAGCTAATGGCTTTTCCGCTCTGGCAATTCCGTTAATTTCCTTTATATTGCTGAGGCCGAGCCTTCCCATATGAGGCATATTAAGTCCATCCATTTCTTCGGCAATATGCCCGAGTGTATCGGAGCCTTTATCGCCAAACTTTTCGGCATCGGGCGCTTCGCCAATTCCAACTGAATCCATCACGATCAGGAATATTCTTTTGTATGTAAAATCTTTCATTTCTGTATTCCTCCTTCAAAGCTTGTAGACGGTTACATTTTCTTTACCCAAAAAGCAGCAAGTTTCAAAAGATTTGCAGATTTTCTTGTAAAGTGCATCTGTCGTGCAACAAAACGACTTTTTCAATTATGTTACCCTTTTTGCCATGGCTTAACCCATTTCATTGGTCGGAAGTCTGACATCTTTATTGTACTAAAAGCAAACTGAAAAAGACAGCCAAAAAAACCGCCTTTTTCAGCGGTTTTTTGACATTTCTATGAATCTATCAAGCCCGGGGATGGAATTGGCTGTATACATCCTTGAGGCGTGTTTTTGTCACATGTGTATATATTTGCGTTGTCGAAATATCGGCATGGCCAAGCATTTCCTGAACGGCCCGCAAATCAGCCCCATTTTCTAGTAGATGGGTCGCAAATGAGTGTCTGAGAGTATGCGGCGTTAATTCTTTTTCAATGCCTGTCTCATTTGTCAGGCGTTTCAGGATTTTCCAAAAGCCCTGGCGAGTCAGGCGCCGGCCATGATGGTTTAAAAATAGAGAATCATCTCTATGTTTTTTTGATAGAAAACGGGTCCTGCCGTGGTTTAAATACTCTTCAAGCGCCGCAGTAGCCGTTCTCCCGAGCGGAATGATCCGTTCCTTGTTTCCCTTGCCGATGCAGCGGACGAACCCCATAGTTAAATGAGCATCGCCTAAATTTAAACCAATCAGCTCGCTGACGCGAATTCCAGTCGCATAAAGCAATTCAAGCATTGCTTTATCACGCAGCCCATAATGGGTATCCGTTTTTGGCGCTTCCAACAGTGTTTCCACTTCTGCAAGACTGAGAACTTTAGGAAGAGACCTTTCCAATTGCGGCGACTCAATATGTACGGTTGGATCCTGATCAACTGCCTTTTCACGAAGCAGGAACTGGTGAAAAGCCCGGACTGACGCAACATGCCGGGCCAGCGTTTTTGAAGACTTGCCCTGCTCTTTTAAATGGCCGAGAAAGTGGACGATCTGTAATCGCTGAACGACATTAAGGTCTGTCACCGCTTCACTATTGCCTAAATATTTCAAGTAGCTTTTTAAATCGCGCTCATAGGAAATAATCGTGTTTTTGGCCAACCCTTTTTCTACGATTAAAAAATGGATAAAATCTTTCAGTCTATCTTCCATAGGTCACTACTCCCCATTTAAGTAAAACAGTTTTAACCGGTCCAGCCATGAAAACTCTTCTTTGCTTTCAGAAGCGGAAACTTTAATAGCAGCTCCATCCGGTTCATCATAGCGATGGTAGTTTTCATACTCTTCATTTAACCATATGATACCATAGTAGAAGAAAATTGTGCATCCTGTGAACAGGACGAATACCTTCAATGTTTGTAATCCAAGCTTAATCCAGGCCCTCATCATTCTTGCCGCCCTCCAAAATATATATTGAATAAATTTCATGTCTTTAATTGAAAAACGAACAATTATTTAAAATTATTCGTTTATACAGAATCCTCATGGTTCATTAAGACCATTTAATTCGTTTTTCGGTTTAGCTTAATGCATTGTGAAATTTACTCAGTTACTAAAAGATATGCCATTTTGGACAAGATTTATACCTGGATGCACGGAGAAGTTGGTGAAATTGACTATTAAAAAAACCTTTCCTGTTTAAGAAAAGGTTCATACATTAATGATCGTCTTTATTATCATCTTTTGCTTCTTTATCCTGGCAACGATAGCAAATGCCATGAAATGTCAGGCGGTGATCTTTAATTTTAAAATTCCAGTCTCTCTCGACGATCGCTTCTACATCCTCAAGGAGATCATCTTGAATTTCATCAACTGCCCCGCATTCGATGCAGACAAGGTGATGGTGGAAATGGGCAGCGCCCTCCTGGCGTAAATCGTAGCGGGATACCCCGTCGCCAAAATTGATTTTATCAACAATTTTCAATTCAGTCAGCAATTCCAAAGTTCGATATACAGTAGCCAGCCCGATTTCCGGAGATTTTTCTTTAACGAGGAGGTATACATCTTCCGCGCTTAAATGATCCTCTTCATGCTCCAGTAAAACGCGTACGGTCGCTTCCCGTTGAGGTGTTAGTTTATAGCTTGAGGAATGAAGCTGTTTCTTTATCCTCTCGATTCTGTTTTCCATACCGTAGTTCCTCCCTCGCACTGTCAAATTTCATTATAACAGATGAAGGAAAAGTTTCAAACTAAACTTATTCTTAATAAGACTGGATAACTTTTATTATTTAATAATTATTATAGATTGAATGGTTTGGATGACTGACTTCATTAATATCGGGGATAAAAATGCCTCGATTGCTGCTGCTGCTCCGACAAATACCATCACCATTATGAATGTCAGCAAATAGCGGCCGAGCATCGGCATAATCGGCTGGCTGATTTTTTTCAAGAATTGCCTGCGGATCATTTTTAATGAGAAAGCAACGGCTGAGGTGGCTGTCACGATGAATAACGGGATAATAACCAAATTTTGCGGCAAGATTGACACAAATGAGAGCAGGAATCCATCCCAGCCCATTTGGTTAACAAGAAAACCGACTGTAAAGCCAACGACCATCCCTTTGATGAACAAGAGGATCAGTATGATTGGAAGGCCGATGATCGAGATGCCCAGTATCCACATCAGCCCGATAAATTTACTGTTATGGAGAAAGCTCTGGATGAACATCTCATTCTCTTCAGCTACCTTGCCGTCAGCTATTTGCCCAAAAAATTGAAATAGATAATAGTATAAATCTTCTTTTTGTGTGAAGCTGAGGCTGTTAACGACCACCGCTCCAAAAATAACCCCCATTAAAAATAAGACGATTACAAATAAATAGATTGAGGAGTGCTCACGAAAATGATTGGCTACATTGTTCTGGTACGTTCGGTGCTTCATTGCCCTTCCTCCTAAAACTCAGTTATTAAATTGTATGCTTGTCTCTTCTATCTATGACTATGTTTTTTGGGAAAGGAGTTCAAATTGAGAGATTAAGAGATTATCGAAAAATGCATGAACTTGTAGAGAATCCCCAACGTTATTCGAGCGAAAATTAGCTGGATGGCGTTGGGGATGTTTTATTGATTTTATATAAAAAACTCTTGAATCATTACTGGCGATTCATAGTAATTAAGAGATACATGCATCTACACAAAAATCCATAAGAAAAAACCGACATTAGTAAATGCCGGTTTTTCGTTTAATCCGATACTTTGCCGTATTTTCCCCCGCCCCCTGCATGGAAACGCAGTTCCCCATTACGTGCTTGCACAATCAGCGCAGCCGTTTTCTCTGGGACCACTTCTTTTAACGCTTCAAACGGAACCTCATGAAGTACAGCCATTTCCGTTCCGAAATGATCCAGCAGCCTCCCCAATATTTTCGGGCCGAGTCCGGGGATGAATTCCAAGGGAACCTGATGAATATAAGGCGGACGATGGCTTGGCCCTGCAGTTACCGTTGCAAGCTCGCTGATCCGGTCGGCAACGCCTTTAATAAATTTTGTATGCCCGCTGACATGGCATTGTTGATCTCCTGCTTCGAAACGGGCAAAACAGTTTGCGCAAACGGTCTGGTGATACTTGCCAAGCAGCGGATCCAGGCCATAATTCGCAGCAATTCTCCGCTGTTCTTTTCCTTTTAACGCCTTCTCAAGTTCCTGAAAGGAAGCTTCCTTCATTTCGATAATTTGATATTCCCTGGCAATTTTTCCGAGCGAATGAGCATCAGAATTAGTAACAAAAGCATAGTTATGCAGTTCGCCAAGCTTGTCGGCCATATGAGAATCTGCGCTTAATCCGAGCTCGACGCCATCGATTAACTCCGGGTTAAATACTTCGGTCAGCGACGCAATGACGCCTTTTCCATACAAGCTTTTAAACGGGGTAAACACATGGGCGGGAATAAACAAACCGCCGAGGCTTTTCACCTTTTCCTGGAGGTTTTTTCCGTCGGCATAGATTCTTTGCGAGCTTAAGTTGATGTTTTTCAGATAGCCCGACAGCCACCCTGAAAACTCCTTGATCGTTTTCAGAGTGGGAAAGAAGCAAAGAACATGGATCGGCCCTTTGCAGTTATGATCATAAATCTCCAATTCGGAGCCGGGGATGACCGAAAGTCCCCCGTAGAGGAGACCGCCCTCACGGTGCTCTGTCAGCTGTCCGAGAGCAAGAAGTGTCTCCATCTCCTCGATTACTTCCGGTGAATGGCAATCGATAATGCCGACCATATTAAGCCCTTTTTCATCCCGGGCATGTTTGATGATGTTACTGAATGTTAATGCCTTGGCCCCAGTAATTTTGACAGCTTTTCCTGATTTCGTTCTGCCGATATGGATGTGCAAATCAGCGTAATATTTGTTCATCTACGAATTCAAAGCCTCTTGAAGCTGCAAATACTGAACAGCATACACTGTTTTTGCATCATATATTTTCTTGTCGTTTATGTATTCGACCGCTTCAGCAAGTGTCAGTTCAACAAGATTGACAAACTCGTCCTCGTCAAGGCCGGCTGGATTTTCTTTTAGCGACAATCCTCTTGCAATATATAAATGGATGAGCTCGTCAGCAAAGCCGGGAGATGTATAAAACGAAATGAGCCAATCGAGCTCTCTGCATTCATAGCCGGTTTCTTCTTCCAATTCCCTGCGTGCCGAGGCTGCCGGGTCTTCTCCTCTTTCCAGCTTTCCAGCCGGGATTTCGACAATCGTTCTTTCGAGCGCTTTGCGATATTGTTCAACCATCACAAGCTTATTTTCATCGGTAATCGCGATCACCGCAACGGCTCCGGGATGTTTGATAATTTCCCGTTTCGATGTTTTTCCGTTCGGCAGCTCGACATCGTCGACTTGCAGACTGATCACTTTTCCGGAAAATATTTGTTCGGTTTTCAGCGTTTTTTCTTCAAGACGATCCACTTTGACCACTCCTGTTCTAATCCATTAGCTTTTGTGCATACATTTTAACATACTTTGATTGGAGGAGTAGGGTTGAAGGTATATGTACATGAAAAAGGAATTGTCCTTGTCGGTAAAGCGTGGGAAATAAAAAGGAAGTTGCATGAATATGGCAAGCAATTTACGTTGCTCGAAGAATGGGTGACGAGCCGTCCCAAAAAAGATAAATGATAGACAGTTTGTTTGTGCTTCGCCTGATTATTTCGTTACAATAGTAAACAAGACTATTAATACTCAAAAAAAAGATAGAGTGATGAGGTGAAGCACATTGAAAAAAAGGCAGCTCGGGAAATCGAATTTATTCGTAAGCGAAATCGGGTTGGGCTGTATGTCACTAGGCACCGATGCAAAAGCAGCCAGAACCATTATTGACGCAGCACTTGAGGAAGGCATTAACTATTTTGATACCGCTGACTTATATGATGTTGGTAAAAATGAACAAATTGTCGGCAACTCTTTAAAGAATGTTCGCGAACAAGTGATTATTGCCACGAAAGCCGGCAATCGTTGGAATGAAGCGAAAGACGGGTGGAGCTGGGATCCTTCAAAAGCTTACATAAAAGAAGCGGTCAAAGCAAGCTTAAAACGGCTTGGCACCGATTACATTGACTTATACCAGTTGCACGGCGGTACGATGGAAGACCCGATTGATGAAACGATTGAAGCCTTTGAAGAATTAACAGAAGAAGGATACATTCGTTTCTATGGGATTTCCTCGATTCGTCCGGCTGTGATTCGCGAATATGCGGAGAAATCAAAGATTGTTTCCGTCATGATGCAGTTCAGCATGCTTGACCGCAGGCCGGAAGAAGAAGCACTGCCATTATTGGCGGAACAGCAAATCAGCGTTGTGACACGGGGCTCGCTCGCAAAAGGGCTTTTAAGTGACCAGATGCTTGAAAAAGCGTCCGCTTCCGTTAAAAAAGACGGTTATCTGGATTACAGCTATCACGAACTTACACAGGTCTTGCCTGCGCTTAAGGAGAAGCTCGCCAAAAACCGGTCTCTTGCTGAAATAGCTTTTCATTATAATCTCAGCTTTCCAGCGGTTGCTTCGATCGTCGCCGGCGCAAGCTCGGTACAGCAAGTCAAGGAAAATGTCAAAGCGATCAACAGCAGTCCGCTAACAGAGGAAGAAATATCTTTAATCCGGAGCCTTACAAAAGCCTCTCAATATTAAGAAAGTCCAGCCTTGAAGGCTGGACATTTTTTCTAGTCGGTGATATTACCCATTACTGGGAATTTACAAAGTCTTTGCGGCAGTGCGGTCATTTATACTTTTTCCAATCTAAATCGCTCTCCTGCAGGAGCTCGTCAAACGATTTATTTTTCTCTTTTAATCTTCTTTCTTCCCTTTTTCGTTCCGCTTCTTCTTCCTGCTTTCTTATTTCTTCTGATTTTAACTCTTTTTGTTTTGCTTTTAGCTTTTCCATTAAATCTTGATTAAGCATATCCCCCAATGTGACAGCTTTATCTTCTTTTTGTCTTGGTGCCTGTTTCACTGATTTCTTTCTCATTCAAATCCCTCGCTCTGAAAATGTTAGCTGTATTATATCATCTTAAAAGAAAGTTAAATAGAAGTTGGCTTTCTGCAACGATAATAAACGCCGGAGCAAGAGCTGCCGGCGTGGCCTATATTAAAATGCTTCCATTATCACTGTATCATCGATGATTAACTTAGGCTCTGTGCTACTTGTGACATCCTCAATGGTAAACCCTTTTGCAACTTCGATCAGCTTCAATCCGGAATCGGTGACATCGATAACAGCTCTATCGGTAATGATCCGGTCGACGACTCCCTTGCCTGTGAGCGGCAGACTGCACTGCTTCAATATTTTCGCCTCCCCGTTTTTGTTCGCATGGTCCATAATGACGATGATCTTTTGCGCGCCATGGACAAGATCCATTGCTCCGCCCATCCCTTTGATCATTTTTCCGGGAATCATCCAGTTGGCGAGATCACCATTTTCGGATACTTCCATTCCGCCAAGAATCGCAATGTTGATATGGCCGCCGCGGATCATCGCAAAGGATTCGGCACTGTCAAAATAGGCGGCTCCCGGTATCGCCGTTACCGTTTCTTTTCCGGCATTAATTAAGTCGGGATCCACTTCACTCTCGGCCGGATAAGGACCGATTCCAAGCAAGCCATTTTCCGATTGAAGGACGACCTGTTTATGATCTGAAATATAATTGGCTACCAAAGTCGGCATTCCGATCCCAAGGTTCACATAAAAACCGTCTTCAATTTCTTGTTCTGCCCTTCTGGCAATCTTTTCGCGAACAGCCGCTTTATCTTTGCTCATGGAAACCTCTCCTTCATCGGTTCTATTTTTTTACAGTCAGTCTCTCGATTCGCTTTTCCTGCTTCCCTTCAATCAATGTTTGGACGTACACGCTTGGTGTATGAATCGTATTCGGATCCAATTCACCGACGTCAACCAATGCTTCGACTTCTGCAATCGTCACTTTTCCTGCCGCTGCAATCATCGGATTAAAATTCCGGGCCGTTTTCTCGTACACGAGATTTCCGATCCGGTCACCTTTTGCGGCACGGACAAGGCTGAAGTCCGCCGTCAATGATTCTTCCAATAAATATTCTTTTCCACTAAAAACCTTCGTTTCCTTCCCATCCGCAATCGGCGTACCGACCCCGGCTGGCGTATAAAAAGCGGGGATGCCTGCTCCACCCGCGCGAATTTTTTCCGCCAGTGTCCCTTGTGGAATCAGTTCGACCTCGATTTCCCCGGACAATACTTGTCTTTCGAACTCTTTATTTTCACCAACATAGGATCCTATCATTTTCTTAATCTGTTTATTTTGCAAAAGCAGCCCAAGGCCCCAATCATCGACACCGCAATTATTGGAAATAACCGTTAAATCGTTAACACCTTTATCAACAAGGGCAAGGATCAGGTTTTCAGGAATTCCGCATAACCCGAAACCACCTACCATTAATGTTGCACCGTCATAAATATCGGCGATAGCTTCCTCAAAGGATTCAGATATTTTTTTCATCGTTACTCTCCTTTCATTTGAAACACCTTAGTTAAAAGTACGATGGCTATACTAATTCAACTACGGATGCGACGCCTTGTCCTCCACCAATACAAAGGGTGGCCAGACCTTTTCTTGCATTCCGTCTTTTCATTTCGTGAATAAGCGTAACAAGGATTCTTGCTCCACTTGCCCCAATTGGGTGCCCAAGTGCAATTGCCCCGCCATTTACGTTTAAAATATCCTTGTTAAAGTGCAGTTCCCTGCCCACCGCAAGTGACTGGGCGGCAAAAGCTTCATTTGCTTCAATCAGTTCAAGCTCTTCCATCGAAACAGCCGCTTTCTCAAGCGCTTTTTTCACGGCAGAAACCGGGCCAATTCCCATGATGCTTGGATCAACCCCTGCGCTTGCATTTCCCTTTAGGACAACAAGCGGCGTTAAGCCAAGTTCCTCCGCTTTGTTGCGGCTCATCACAACAAGAACCGCTGCACCGTCATTAATACCTGATGCGTTGCCTGCCGTGACACTGCCGTCCTTTTTAAAAGCGGGGCGAAGACCGGCAAGCTTCTCGGCTGTCGTACCTTTTTTTGGATATTCATCTGTATCGAAAACAATCGGATCGCCTTTTCGCTGCGGAATTTCAACCGGGATAATTTCATCTGCAAACCTTCCAGCCTCAATTGCTTTTGCTGCTTTCTCCTGGCTCCATGCGGCAAACTGATCCTGCTCAGCGCGCGTGAGCCCAAATTGCGCACAAAGGTTTTCAGCGGTCACGCCCATATGGTAGTCGTTGAAGGCGCACCATAAGCCATCGGAAATCATGCTGTCGACTAGCTTCTGGTCACCCATCTTGAACCCGTCCCGCGCATTCTTTAGCAAATATGGAGCCTGGCTCATATTTTCCATTCCGCCAGCGACGATAATGTCAGCATCACCTGCGATAATTGCCTGGGCGGCAAGATGGATAGCTTTCAACCCTGAACCGCACACTTTATTGATTGTAAGTGCCGACACAGTCTCAGGAAGACCTGCTTTTAAGGCCGACTGCCTTGCCGGATTTTGCCCAAGGCCGGCCTGAAGGACATTGCCCATAATCACCTCATCGACCTGGTTCGGGCTGACACCTGCTTTCTCAAGTGCCCCCTTTATCGCAATCGCACCAAGCTCTGGAGCTGACACATCTTTTAGGCTGCCATTAAAACTGCCAATCGCAGTTCTGACAGCGCTTACAATTACTGCTTCAGTTTTTGCCATTTTTATCGTCCTTTCCATCGGTATTCACTCTTTTATATTTCGAGTGAAATAAAAAAATTCCTTTTATTTTGTCAAAATTTCTATAATTCTTGCTTTTTAAAAAATAATCCCATTACAATTGAGTTGAATGAATTTCATTCGTTTTCGGTTTGGCTTATTACATTGTGAAATTTACTCAGTTGAATTTGCAATACAGTGTTCACCTGAGAAAATGTTGGAGGGAAAACATGGCTATTCTTTCACCTGAAAAAGTAACGATTATTGAGGTTGGTCCGAGAGATGGGCTTCAGAACGAAAAATCATTTGTACCAACCGAAATAAAAAAACATTTCATATCTGCTTTAAAACAGGCAGGCATCAGCGAAATGGAGATTACCTCTTTTGTTTCGCCGAAATGGGTACCGCAAATGAGCGATGCTGCTGAAATTGCAGCGGACTGTCTTGAAGGTGGGGAACGAAATATTGTGCTAACTCCAAATGCGAAGGGGGTGGAACGGGCCCGAATGGTGAACTGCCGTGCAGTGGCCGTTTTTGTTGGGGTCAGCAACACGTTCAACCAAAAAAATATTAACAAAACAACCGCGGACAGCATGGCCGAATTAACCCCGATCATCAAGCAGCTCAGAGCGGATGAATTTTTTGTACGCGCTTGCATTTCAACCGCGTTTTATTGCCCTTACGAAGGAAAAATTGCCGAAGAAGACACCGTCAATCTCTGCCGGCAATTTGCGCTTGCAGGCGTTGATGAGCTCAGTGTCGCCGACACGATTGGAATGGCGGCTCCACATGAATCATTTTCGCTGTTCTCGACGCTGAAAAACGAATTGCCGAACATTCTTTTAACAGCCCATTTTCACGACACACGGAAAATGGCGCTCACCAATATTTATGCCGCATTGCAGGCCGGCGTTGACCGGTTTGATACATCGGCCGGCGGGTTGGGCGGCTGCCCGTTTGCTCCCGGTGCCGCCGGAAATGCCGCAACCGAAGATGTTGTCTACATGCTTGAACGAATGGGAATTAACACAGGAGTCCAGTTGCCAGATTTAATTAAGGCAATCGATATTGTCCGTCCCCACCTATCCCGCCCAATTGACAGCACCTACTACCGGCTAAATGCACAAACGGTTTAAAAAAACGGATCCGACCATATACAAACGGGAGACAAGGCCGAGACCCGGTTTTGTCTTTTTTGTCTTACAGACGTTTTTTATGTTTTAAAATTCCGGCTGATGATAAAATAAAGAAGAAAAAAATTGTGAAGGGGATAGTCTTTTGAGAAGGTTGTTCCGTTTTTTGTTATCCTTTTTAGTGCTCCTGTCTTCTCTTGGAGTGTATTTTACGAACCGGCTTATGTACATGAAAAAGAAGGATGACGATTTTATTTTAAATCGTGAAAAAGAAGCGGGCCGCCTCAACCAGCTGGAATTCGAGCAACTGCCGAAACGGGAAGCAACGATCGATTCCCCTTTTGGCTATGTCTTGAAGACGGTTTTAGTGGAACCTTATCAGTCGAACCGCTATATCATTATTTGCCATGGAGTAACCGAGAATAAAACCAATTCAATTAAATACATGAACCTTTTTTTAAAACGCGGATTTAACGCAGTGATTTATGATCATCGCCGCCATGGGGAATCAGGCGGCAAGACAACAAGCTATGGCCATTATGAAAAATACGATTTGAAAGCAGTCGTCAACTGGCTGAAAAAAGAAAAAGGACCCGATCTTCAGCTTGGAATCCATGGAGAGTCAATGGGGGCGGCAACCATGCTTCTATACGCAGGCATGCTCGAGGATGGAGCTGATTTTTATATCGCCGACTGTCCTTTTTCTGACTTTAAGGACCAGCTTGCATACCAGTTAAAAGCGGAAATGAAACTGCCTGCAAAGCTGCTTTTGCCTGTAGCGGACCTGTTTTTACGTGTCCGGGACAAATACTCGATCCGCGATGTTTCCCCTATTTCCGTAATCGAAAATATTAAAAAGCCGGTTTTATTTATTCATAGCGCGAAGGACGATTTCATCCTGCCGACCATGACTGAAGCTTTGTTTGAACAGAAAAAAGGGCCGAAAAAGCTGTTTTTAGCTGTTAACGGCCGTCACGCACAGTCACTCAATGAAAACGCCGAAGAATATGAAAAAGCCATCGATGAATTTCTTGAAGACCATGTTCATTTCCGGCAGGCTGAACCAGGCCAGCCTGTTTCATTATAATAACTGTGCGCACACCCCGCTGGTCGTCGGCGGGGTTACGTATTTACCTGGTTTACTCATTTATATGATGCTATTAAAAAGCAAGTTTTGCTGTGGGGTTAGCTTATTCCCGAATTTGTCCCGATCCATAAATGAAAAATTTGCTTGATGTTAGCGCGTTTAATCCCATTGGCCCTCTTGCATGGAGCTTTTGGGTGCTGATACCGATTTCTGCACCATACCCAAACTCAAATCCGTCTGTAAAACGGGTTGACGCATTATGATAGACTGCTGCGGCATCGACCTTGTTCAAGAAGATGGAGGCATTCAGTTCATTATCGGTAATAATCGCTTCCGAGTGCAGTGATCCATACTTGTTTATATGTTCGATTGCTTCATCAAGGTGTTTCACAACCTTAATGCTCACCGATAAAGCCAGATATTCTGTATACCAATCCTCTTCTGTTGCAGTGTTTGCCGCTTTAAACGCACGGCAAATTGTTTCATCTCCGTAAATTTCAACTCCATTTTCATGAAGCACTTCGAGAAACTTTACTCCATAACGATCAAACCATTGTTCATGAATTAGTATTGTTTCAATGGCATTGCAAACTGACGGACGCTGCGTTTTTGCGTTTAAAACGATGCGTACGGCCATGTCCTCTTCAGCACTGTCATCAATAAACACATGGCAATTGCCGGCGCCGGTTTCCAAAATTGGCACAGTCGCCTCCCGTTTGACGGTTTCAATTAGATGCTTACCGCCTCGCGGGATCAATACATCCAAATATTGATCCAGGTGAAAGAGTGCTTGCGCTGTTTCCCTGCTTGTATCTTCGATAAGTTGGACTGCATCAAGCGGAATAGCGCTTTTTTCCAGTGCCCGATGGATCGACTGAACAATTGCCATATTTGAAAATTTTGCGGACGAACTTCCTCTTAAAATGACCGCATTCCCAGTCTTTAAGCAAAGTGTTGCCGCATCGATGGTCACATTCGGTCTGGCTTCATAAATCATGCCGATCACGCCAAGTGGAACACGGTTTTTTTTAATGAACAGGCCGTTTTCTTTTTGTATCGTTTCGATCGTCTCTCCGATCGGATCGTGAAGTGAAATCAACTGTCTGATTGCATGAGCCATATCGTCAATGCGTTTCTCATTGAGCATGATTCGATCAAGGATTGCCTCTGAAATCCCTTTTTGTTTGCCTTCCTGTAAATCCTTTTGATTCTCTGCGAGAATTTCCGCCTGATCCTTTAATAATTGCCCGGCAATCATCTCCAATGCCTCATTCTTTGCCATCGTTGAGATTCCTGCTAATGAATAGCTCGCTAATTTAGCCGCCTGACCTTTTTTCTGTACCTCGTTCACGGTAATCCCTCCAGTCTATGCTCTAACCCATTTGTTGCGATGAATGACCTCCACGGATGTTTTCAATGGTTGTTTTTTTCTTTCTTCGCTGCGTTTTCCGATTAATCGTTGGAGATCCTCTGAAGAACAAGTGACTTCCCCTTTGCCCAACAAACCATTTATTCCGAACACTTCAACGACATCTCCTTTTTGAAATCGTCCGTTTACTTCAAAAACGCCGGCTGGCAATAAGCTCCCACCGTTAAATAAGATTGCTTCCTCCGCCCCTTTATCGATGAAGATTCTTCCCGCGACTTCTGAGTGATAGGCAATCCATTGTCGTCTGGTATTTATCGATCCGAGGGCGCGGTTGAAAATATATGTCCCATCTCCATGACCTTCGAGAATTTCGAGCAATTTTTCAGTTCCTGTTCCCTTTCCAATAAACACGGGAACGCCAAGGGAAAGGGCTGTTTTGGCGGCAATCAGCTTAGACCTCATTCCGCCTGTTCCCACCTTTGACCCCGACGCTTGCGCAGCGGCTAACATTTCGTCTGTGATTTTGTCAATAATATCCATTTTCTTGGCGGACCGGTTCACTCTTGGATCAGAGTCGTATAGCCCATTGATATCTGTCAAAATGATGAGTTGATCAGCATGAACAAGGCCGCTAACCAGAGCCGAAAGCATATCATTATCACCAAAAGTTAATTCCTCTACAGACACGGTGTCATTTTCATTAATAATCGGTATAATCCTTCGCTCTAAAAGTTCCATGATCGTCGCATAAGCGTTTTTATAACGCTCCCGATTAGAAAAGTCATTTCTTGTCAAAAGAATCTGGGCAGGGATCATATTCAATTCCGTAAATTTTTCAATGTACGATTTGATGAGAAGACTTTGGCCAACGGCCGCGGCCGCTTGCTTTCCTTTTAACGTGATTGGTCTCGATGAATAGCCAAGTTTCACAAAGCCGGCCGCCACGGCTCCCGATGACACTAATAAAACTTCATGTCCGTCTTTTCGCAGAGATGCTACTGCGTGTATGTGATCAACTAATTTTTGTTGATCAATTTCGCCTTTTTCATTTGTTAAAGAACTGCTGCCGATTTTAACCACAACGCGTTTCTTTTTCATTTACAATTTCTCCTAAATCGTTATTCTCAGCTATGAGGGAGTGAGAGGCCGCCAGATCCTGGTAGTGAGCGGGCACCTGGACAATCCAACATAAAAAAGCCCATTCATCCTGTCTATAAGGACGAAAGGGCTTGCTCCCGTGGTACCACCTTTATTGGACATGTCAAACACGTCCCACTCTGCCTTTTAACGCAAGGATACGCCTCTGATTTAGCAGAGGACTGAGGAGGCAGGTTCTGCGGCTTTCCATGGCGAAATCTTCCAGCTTATAAATCTCGCTCTCTGGCACTTCAAGACACGCATACTAATCTTCCGTTAACGTTCAGTGATTTTTTTAAGAATTATGACAAGGAATAGGGAATTTGTCAAGCTGCAGTTACTATTTTCTCAGCTTCTTGTTTTGTCAAAAAAGCTCATTCTTCCATTTAAAATCTGGCCTGGACTTTTTAATTGAAAAGTATTGGACGCTTCGGAAAAATCGATTTTCATTTGCTCATCCAAAAAAACGGTCTTTGATTTTTCAACATAAACGCTGCCGTTGTTTGTTGCGATTTCCTGATCATCTTCATCAAGCTCGTTTACCAGCCAGAGGGCAGTGACACCGTTCATCACGCAGCCAGTTCCTTTTGTATCATACTTCAGCTTCAAATAGCCCGGCCTGTTCGCTGTCTTCTCAGAAATTTTGTTCGCTGCTGCTTCTGTTATCGTGATTTCCATCATAAGCTCCCCTCTCGTCTGAATACCCCTATTGTAGCACATATCTTTGATTATTTTGTTCGCCAGCACTTGCTTTCCTGCGCTTTCTGGTTATTATTAAAGATAGATTGGTAAAGGAGTGGGATGATGGAAAAAGTACAAATTAAGGTGCTGGACAACGGCTCTCTTCGGGTCACTGGTGACGTTGAGCTGATTGATATGGAAGGAAATAAGTTTCCGACAAAGCCGACCTTTTCATTATGCCGCTGCGGGCTGTCCGAAAATAAGCCTTTCTGTGACGGCTCCCATAAAGGCAAGTTTTCCTCCTCCGTTCGCGCCGAAAAAGTGCTGGATGATAACGAATAAGGTGGTGGGCGGCTCTCTGTCGGGGAACCGCCTATTTTTATTTTCCGCTGACAAACTGCCGGCTGCGGCTCAATCATCCGTAAATTGAACGTCGACAATATCGGCAAGCTGCAGGCGGTGAAATGTGTCAAAACGATCAACTATATGCAGCCTCCGCGTCATTTCATCCCAATAATGAATCGTTCCAATCACGAGCTCATGGTGGTGGTCCCGGTAATGCGTAATCGTGACCGTCTTCCGAAATTCCATCGCCTCGGCGATCGTTTCATTCATAAGCTCAAGCTGCTGTTCATCGGGCTCGCCCTTCTTCTCAAATGTATCTTGCTCTGCCCATCCGTGCAGCAGCTTGACGTGTTCAGGAAGCATCATGGACGTCCATTTTATTTTTCCACGGTCTCGAATCATCGTCTCTCCCCCCTGTCTCTCTATCCTTTATGACCGCCGACAAGCTGTGCGCGTTGCCTTGATGTGCCGCCAGCCGTATAGGAAACAGCCCGAAGCAGTGCCACTGGACCGTAACGGTTGCGAATTCTGTCAACAACATAGCCCAAATCACGCTTTTTCCCTTTGTCAGCATTAAATAAACTGAGCTGCAGATGATCGTCATCAACCATATTCCCAAGTGAGATCGAAATTTGCCGGACTGTTTTCCCTTCATAATGTTCATCGAAAAGCTCAAGGCAGACCCGGTAAAGTTGCATCGTCACATTTGTCGGCTCCTTCATCGTCCTCGAGCGGTAAAAGCCGCCGCCAAATTCATCCTCGCTGTAGCCGGCACCGAAACTGACCGTTCTCCCGGCCTTTTTTTCATCACGCGCTCGTTTTGCAACCTCCTCGCACATTTCTAATATCACACTTTTAATCTCATCCTCCTCTTTATAATCGCGGAGCAGAATCTGGCTTTTCCCATAGCTAAGCTGCCCTTCCATAATCGGGGCGCCAATATCGGAAAAATCGATTCCCCAGGCATGATAATAAAGCTGATTCCCGATAATCCCAAACTTTTTTTCAAGCTTTTTCAAATCATAGCGGGCCAGTTGCCCGACCGTAAAAATCCCCATCCCATTGAGATTTTTCTGCATCCGTCTGCCGATTCCCCACATTTTGCTTAATGGAGACACCGTCCAAAGCTTTTCCGGTACGTCATCATACGTCCACTCCGCAATTCCGTTTGTTTTCGCTTCAAGATCGAGGCAAAGCTTTGCCATCAACATGTTCGGTCCAATCCCAACCGCACAGGTAAGCTGAAATTCGCGTTCAATATCATCTCTTATTTTTCTGGCAATTGTCGTTGCATCGCCAAAGATGTTGGTCACTCCATCTACCTGGATAAAACTTTCATCGACACTGTACGTATGAATCGATTCTTTCGGAACGTAGCGGTGAAATACGCGGGTAATTTCGGTGGAAATGCGCATATATGTAGCCATCTGTGGTTCGACGAGAATAATGCGCGGATCATTCGGAATTTCAAACAGCCGCGAACCGGTTTTTACACCGAACTCCTTTTTTAAACGCGGTGAAGCAGCGAGCACGATACTGCCGGGGTTTTCCAAATGGCTGATGACCGCCAAATAACAATTAAGCGGATCAAGGCCTTGCATGACAGCAGAACAGCTTGCATAAAAGCTTTTCATGTCAATGCATAAAATCTGTTTGTGCGGCATCTCGTTGTAATTGACCATGAACGCTCCTCCATTTTCTATAATTACAGAACGTTTGTTCCATTTCATTGTACCCATTATATTAAGCGAATAGACGTTCTTATTCAATGGAAATTTTACGACGAATTTCTTGAAATCGACTTTCGTGCCAGCCTGATTCTTTTTTGGAAAAGCGTTATAATCAATTCGAGGTGTAACGACATGGATAAAAAATTTATTTTTAAAATGATTCAAAATTGCTTGCGGCAATACCAGCATGAGCTGCCGCTGAGTGAAGAAGATTACGATAATTTATATCAAAAAATTGTCGGGCAAAAACAGGAGGAAGCAGACGTAGATCTGCATGATATTGTGAATGATGTCGTTTATGAGTATTTAACCGGTTAAATTTCGCATGCCAAAACGGCATAAACGATAACTAAAAAAAGCCGATGCGCAATGCATCAGCCAGATTATTTTACATCGATCGCCTTGATTATTTTAGCGGGATTGCCACCTGCCACCGTGTTTTCCGGCACATCTTTTACCACAACAGCTCCGGCTGCAATAACAGCGTTGTCACCGATAGTCACCCCGGGAGCAATAACCGCCCGTCCGCCAATCCAGACATTGCTGCCATTGTAACAGGCTTTCCGTATTCAGTCCCGGCGATGCGCTCGTATGGATCGAGTGGATGGGTTGCCGTGTAAATATGGACGCCAGGCGCCATAAAACAATTTTCGCCGATCCGAACCTCGCACACATCCAATATGACGCAATCAAAATTGGCATAAAAATTTTCACCGACATGAATATTGTAGCCGTAATCACAGCGAAAAAATGGTTCAACGAAGAGATTTTCCCCAGTAGATCCAAACAGTTCCTTTAAGATCGACGTTCTCTTATCATACTCTGTTTCCAAAGTTTCGTTGTATAGACGGGTAAGCTTTCGGGCGTATTCGCGTTCTTTCACAAGCACAGGATCGGACGCAACATACAGCTCGCCGTTCAGCATTTTTTTCTTTTCAGAACTCATTTAAACCACCTACCTATGCTTTTTAGTTTCCCGCGACAGTTGTCGTGAACCGGAAAAACGATCGGCTATTTCTGGTTAAAAGCTCTCTTGCCAAGGCGCTCAAACAGCCTCGGGAACAACGCGTAAACAACACTGCCGGCATTCATCCAGCGCGGCAGGTTAATCTCACGGGTCGGCGTCAGCATTCTATTCACGATTTTCTCTGCGACGTCCTTCGGATCAAGCATGAAACGCCGAATATTTTTTACATATGTACCTTTTTGGTCAGCAATATTAAAAAAATTGGTTGCGATCGGTCCTGGATTAACCGCTGTAACATAGATATTTGAATCAGCCGCTTCCATCCTCAGGCTGTTTGTATAGCCGAGTACCGCATGCTTCGTAGCCGAATATATGCTGGACTTCGGTGTCGCTATTTTCCCCGCCTGTGAAGCAATGTTGATAATATGACCGGACGCTTGCGCGCGCATCACGGGCAGGACCATGCTCGTACACGCCATCAGCCCGACAACATTGACATTAAACATTCCTTTTATCTCGTCGATCGTTGCCTCATGCGCTTCACGAAAAACCCCGAAGCCGGCATTATTTACTAAAATATCGACACGGCCGAGCTGGCCGGTGACCTTTTGAAAAACGGTCTCGACCTCATCGGTTTTCGACACATCAAGCTGATATATGTAGATATCGATAGCGAAGCGGCCATCGAGTTCCGTCTTTAATGCTTCCAGCTTATCAAGGCTGCGAGCCATCAAAACAAGATTTGCGCCGCGTTCCGCACAGAGGCGGGCAATTTCCGCGCCAATCCCACCGGAAGCACCGGTTATAATAACATTTTTTCCTGTCAGCAAATCTGCCGCCAAATCGTTCACCTCATCATGCCTTGTAAAGATAGGCTTTGTTGTCTTTCATCATATCAATCTCTCCCAATGACCGTAAATAGTCAAGCTGGGCGACCGTTTCGGAAATGGTTAATGTCAATTCCCGCTCATAAACAGCAGGAAAAAGCCGCTGGCAAATTTCGAACACAGTCAACGGCGCAGCCTCCAGCCAGCTTTTCACCAGCATCGCCCGCTCATGCTGCTTGGCCAGCCTCTTTTCGACAAGCTCCGCTACGTTCCTAATCTCAGGGCCGTGTCCGGCGTACATGCACTGAATCGGGTAGTTGAGCAATTTTTTGATCGAAGCATTGTATTGAAGCTGAGGCGCCGGCCGTTCCGTTTCACCGGGCAGCGGTGGCTCAAGCAGTGGATTTGGTGAAATAGTTGCCAGCAGCAAATCACCGCCAATCGCAACACCATCTGTCTCACGCCAAAGAGCAATGTGGCTTTGGGCATGGCCAGGTGTGTTCAACACTTTCCAATCGTCCAATCCCGGCGGCGTGTCCCCTTCTGTTATGGTACCAGTCAAGGAACGATTACAAGAAAATTTCAGCGTCTTTTTCATTGCTTCAATGTATGGGAAAAATCTCTCCGGAATCGCAAACTCGACAAAAAGCCGATGGAAGAACTCTTTATGCTCCTCAAAAAAAGTGTCCGTACGGTTCAGCCATCTTTCATTCAACGGGTGGCCATATACCTCGAGTGACGGTGGAAAAAAATCGAGCAATCCGACATGATCGGGATGGTGGTGGGTCAAAATAACTTGTTCAATGTCTCGCGGAGTCAGTTTTAACTCCTTCAGCTGGCTTTTAAAGCTTTCCCAGGCCGCTTCTGTTTTCGGCCCGACATCAATGAGGGTCAACCTTTCCCCTTTAATTAAAAAAATGTTTACATCCCCTACCGGAAAAGGGGTAGGCAGTGTAAGCACGGCAATGCCATTGTTCCATTCAATCATCTTTCAAACTCCTCAGTTATGATATTCACATAAAAATCTGTCTTTGATATATGCAATAAAAAAAGAGCGCATACATGTTTGTTCGCCACATCTAGTTTAGCGCTCTTTTTGAAAATTGTCATTATTTTCGCATAATTTTTTAACTGAGCAATTTCACAGTGTAATAAGCTAAACCGAAAAACGAATGAAGTTTCCCCCCATAAACAAATACTCCAGATGCTCCGGCTTTTCACGAACTAAATCCGCCAATAATTTCATATTAACAAATATGAAGGGAACAATATACGAAAGATACAATGCTTTTTTCATGCGCAATCACGATCCTAAACAAACGCCATTTAAAATAAGTATTTTAACAAATCTGATATATGCCCCTTGACAAACAAGCTTGTTACGTTGCATAATCACTTATAAATTTTATTACTTAAACGAGCAATGATTAAGGCCAGTAAATGGAAAACGGCGAAAGAGAGTGAAGCTCAGCGGCTGAAAGGCTTCACCGCCCTCTTGACTATTGAAACCTACCTTATGAGCTGTTAGGGAAAACCTAGACGCATTCCGGCGTTAGCGGAATTGAGCTGCACCTTTTTTGAACGGATCATCGTTGTTGAAAAAGGTGAATGAAGGTGGTACCACGGAAGCTAGACCTTTCGTCCTTTTTGGATGAAGGGTCTTTTTTGTATTTATTTTAGTAAAAAGGAGGACGCCGAAAATGAAAAAGCTTGTATTCATTGGAGCAGGCTCGATGGCTGAGGCGATGATTTCCGGCATTGTTGAAAAAGGGTTGCTGGAAAAGGAAAAAATTCGGGTCACAAACAGAAGCGATCAAAAAAAGCTCGAGCAGCTGCAACAGCGATACGGCGTCAGCATATCCGGGAGCGGGGCGGAATTGTTTGCCGATGCCGATGCCGTAATTTTAGCGGTGAAACCAAAGGATGCGGCCAACGCCATTTCAGCGATCAGGCCATTTTTAACAGAAAAAACGCTGATCATTTCCGTGCTTGCCGGAGTTTCGATAGAAAGCATTGAAAAGCTGGCAGGAAAAGAGCTGGCCGTTGTCCGGGCGATGCCGAATACGTCTGCTGCGATCGGAAAATCAGCAACCGCTCTCGCTGTCAATAACCGGGTTTCCTTGAAGCAGAAGAAAATGGCCGAAACGATCTTCAATACAATCGGCTTAACCGCGGCTGTTGCCGAAAACCAGCTTGATGCCGTGACCGGCCTTTCCGGCAGTGGTCCTGCCTATATTTATTACCTCGTTGAAGCAATGGAAAAAAGCGCAGCTGAAATCGGCCTTGAGAAAGGCTTGGCGAAAGAGCTGATTATCCAGACCTTGCTCGGGGCAGCAGGAATGCTGGATAGCACCAACAAAGCGCCAAAGCAGCTCAGACAGGATGTCACGAGCCCGGGCGGAACAACCGAGGCCGGCATAAAAGTATTGGAAGCACACGGGGTTCAGGATGCTTTTATCTCATGCATTAAAGAGGCAACCGCGCAATCGAAAAAACTTGGCAGCATGCTTAGCAGCGAGATCAATTCTGTGAAGCAACACGTGTAAATGTATCAAGCCTTCACGAAATACCGGTTTAGCGTTTTGTGGCAAAACGCCTGAGCCGGTTTTTTTCATTTTTGAAAAACGGACTGGTATAATGTAGATATTTACATAAACGAAATAAGGGAGGGCTTTACATATGGAAAGAAAATTATTTTCTCCGTATACAGTTAAAGATGTTACCTTTAAAAATCGTATTGTGATGTCACCAATGTGCATGTATTCGTGTTTTGATGAAGATGGCCTGGTCACGAATTGGCATCGCACCCATTATACGAGCCGGGCCGTTGGACAAGTGGGTTTGATTATTTTAGAAGCGACCGCTGTGACGGCGCAAGGAAGGATTACCCCGCAGGATCTCGGGATATGGAATGACGACCATATTGCAGGGCTGACAGAATTAACCGGCCTTATCAAGGAACATGGCGCAAAGGCAGGGATCCAGATTGCCCATGCCGGACGGAAGGCAACGGTTGATGGTGAAATTATTGCCCCTTCAGCACTCCCGTTTAATGAGAAGTCAAAAACGCCAAAAGAAATGACGAAGGATGAAATCGCCAAGACTATTGAAGCATTCAGGTTGGGAGCTGAACGGGCTAAAACAGCGGGCTTTGATGTCATTGAAATTCATGGTGCCCACGGCTACTTAATCAATGAATTTTTGTCGCCGCTTTCCAATCAGCGCACTGATGAATATGGCGGAAGCGCTGAAAACCGTTACCGCTTCCTGCGCGAGGTCATTGATGCAGTAAAAACTGTCTGGGATGGCCCGTTGTTTGTGCGCGTTTCGGCCAGTGACTATCATCCAGAAGGGTTAAATGTTGAGGATTATGTAACTTTTAGCACATGGATGAAAGAACAGGGAATTGATCTTATTGACGTCAGCTCCGGTGCACTAGTGCCCGCCAAAATCAACGCATTCCCGGGGTATCAAGTACCATTTGCGGACAAAATTAAACATGAAGCGGATATTCCAACCGGTGCCGTAGGCCTGATCACGACCGGAATTCAGGCAGAAGAAATTTTGCAGAACAACCAGGCTGATCTGATCATCCTGGCCCGCGCGCTGCTCCGCGATCCTTATTGGCCGAGAACGGCAGCAAGAGAGCTTGGTGTTGACATCGAAGCACCGAAGCAATATGAACGCGGCTGGTCGTTATAGTTATCAATCAGTTTGCTTTTAATCAGCTGTTGGGTATAATAAAATTAGAAAACAACATATATTAAAAAAGACCGATGGTGCTGGTAACACCAAACGGTCTTGCAATAGACGGTTCCCCTTAAAGGGGTCGGCTGTTAAGCGGAGTAATCCACCCGAGCTAGCGACTCAAGGGTGGATTATTTTTTTTGGTCGTGTGACAGGATCGCGACGATCAAGCCTGCAAAAGTTAATGTAAACATCAACGCTTCGAATACCGTCACCAGCACCACCCCCTTTCTGTATGGGGATAAGTGCCGACCACCCTTGAGAAACCTATTCGATTGCTCTTTTATGATTGCATGTTCGATTTTGAATCTTCTTTATGATTTATCCAAGATACATCGTATCTATCTCTGTCTCAATGATTTTGCTGTTCAATTTTTTCACATTATACCCTTTTGCATTCGGTCTTGAACTGACAACCTGTTTCAGTTCCTCTCCTACAAAATGAAAAGCCACTCCATCATCGGCAGCAATTCCGTTCGAGATGACGCCGTCACGCAATACCCGATGGAATCCCGGCCGTCTCTGTTCTTCGCCGTCATAATGGGGACAACAGCTGCCTTTTAAAAACCCCAAACAATGAAGTTCAGATAGCCCGTCTCCGTAAGAATCGGTCACACCCTGCTCGAACCAGCAAATGGCGCCTGCACTAACGCCGGCAAGAATAATCCCTTGTTCCCAGGCTGTGCGCAAATAATGATCCAACCCCCATTCTTTCCATAGAACAAGCAAATTCTTTGTGTTGCCGCCGCCGACATAGATGATGTCTTTTTCAAGAATATAATTCTCCAAATCCCTGGTTGGTGGAGAAAATAACGATAGATGTGAAGGACGGCAATCCAAAGTTTCAAAAGCCTGATAAAATCGTGATATGTAGTTATCAGCATCTCCACTGGCCGTTGGCACGAAACAGACAGAAGGTGTTTGCTTCCCCGACTGCTTTAATACATATTCATCGAGCAGAAGATTTTCCGGTTCCATTGAAAAACCGCCGCCGCCCATTGCAATAATCTGTTTCATAGAAATCCCCCATTCGATTATCATTTTCAGCATAAAAATCCTATGTTATTGCAGGCAGCCTTCCAATTTCCTTCTTAATCAGCCTCATTAGTGAAGTAACACTTCACATAATATTATTCTCCAAGCAATTATACTTAAATTATGTTTCCCATATCCGAGTAACCACATTATTTCCACCTGAAATACACACTTCAAAGACATCCGGATTGGTCATTCCCAGCCAGTGCTCATACCCATAATTTTGGTCAAAGTACCGCAGCAATAATGTCGATAAATTGCCGTGACTGACTAAAACGATATTTTTCGCCTCTGAACCGATCGCTTCTCCCAAAATCGAAGCAGCCCGCTTGATTCCTGATGCCTGCGATTCTCCGCCTTCAAAAACAAGTTCAAAATCAGCGAAGCTTTGCTTCACCTTGTCGAACCAATCCGGATAATATTGTGAGCTTAATACTCGTTCACCAAGGCGGCAGTCCTCGACAATTTGCAGTCCTTTTAAATCGGCCAGTGGCCTAATAGTCGATATTGCCCTGGTAAATGGGCTTGAATAGATTAGATCAATCTGCTTATCTGCAAACAAGCGAGCCAGTGCAGCAGCCTGTCTGACTCCGATTTCGGTCAGGGGGGAATCGAACCGCTGTCCCGCAGCCTGCGCATGCCGAACAATATAGATCGTCTTCATCAAAAATGCCCTCGCGTCATCGGAATTGAAATTTCCATAAAATCCACAGCAATCTCGGTATCTTTAAACAGTTCCTGCGCTTCCTTTTCGAGCTCTTTCCATGCAGGACGGTCATATCTTGAGCTAATATGGGTGATGATCAGCTTGCTGGCATTTGCCTTTAAAGCAACCTGTGCAGCCTGATGGGTTGTCGAATGGAAGTAATCAAAGGCCATCTTCTCTTCGTCCTTTGATAAAGTTGCTTCATGCACAAGCAGGTCAGCTTCTCTGGCAAGCTCAACAGCGTTATTGCATACTCTTGTATCACCAAGGATCGTCACGATCCGGCCTTTCTTTGGCGGATCCAAAAACTCGGCCGCATGAATCACCGTTCCATCTTCAAGCACAACATCTTCACCGTTTTTTATTTTTTTATAAAGAGGACCAGGTTTTAATCCAGCTTCATCAAGCTTTTCGGCGAGCAGTGTGCCGGGCCGGTCCTTTTCAACAACGCGGTACCCGAAGGAAGGAATCCCATGGTCAAGCAGCCTCGCTTCAACAGTAAACTGGTCGTCCTCAAATACAATCCCCTCGTCGATTTCGACGATCTTTAGCGGGTATCTCAAATGCGAATGGCTGATTGACAAGCTCATCACGATATAATCTTTCAACCCTTTCGGCCCGTACAGAGTCACTTCCGATTCACCAGCCTGGAAAGACCTGCTGGACAGTAATCCGGGAAGCCCGTATATGTGGTCACCGTGAAGGTGGGTAATAAAAATTTTTTCAATTCGCCGCGGTTTAATGGAAGTATGTAGAATTTGATGCTGGGTTGCTTCACCACAATCAAACAGCCAGATCGCTCCCCGCTCTTCCAATAGCTTCAAAGCTATTGCCGTAACATTGCGCATCCTGGCCGGAACACCCGCGCCTGTGCCCAGAAAAAATACATCCATCAGATCACTCCTTTCTATACAAGCTGCATCCTGCAGCCCCGTGGTTACCAACGCCAATCATTTAATAGTACTTTCGCTCCTGCTATCCATAAATTTACTATACGCTATGCTTTCTGCTACATCAACATTCTTAATAGTTTCCGTTTATAAGTCAATTAAGTTAGGGCAACATAAACACTTTCATAAGCAGATTCGTTGAAAAAATAACGCCGTTCATAATACTCTAAAGCTAACGTTAATAATCTTTAACATATACAGCGTTTCGTGTGGATAGCATCACATTATTGGAATAGAATAACTATAGCGCTAATAATTTGCTAAATGGTATAGAAACCGATAAAATTTTATACTTGTATAGGTCAATGTTTCAAAAATGAATATGTACATAAATTTTTCAGGTAAAGAGAGGTCCTTAAATCGTGAAACAGAACGAAAAACCAACTGCGCTAATCATGTTATTTGGTGCGACAGGAGATTTAGCAAAACGGAAGTTATTCCCGTCTTTATATAATCTTTATAAAAAAGGTAAGCTTGAACGATTCGCCGTCATTGGCGTTGCACGACGTCCTCTTACGAATGAAGAATTTCAAAAAAGCGTTGCTGACTCGCTGCAGGTATCGAGCGACAGCAGCGAAAATCTTGACGACTTCACGTCCCGCTTTTACTACCATTCTCACGACGTGACCGATTCAAGCTCCTATCAAGTATTAAAAAACATGGCAGGAGAATTGGATCAGCATTATTCGCTGGAAGGAAATCGAATTTTTTATCTGGCAATGGCTCCTGAATTTTTCGGCACAATTGCCGAGCATTTAAAGCATGATGGGTTGACCGATGTTCCCGGCTTTAAACGGCTTGTCATTGAAAAGCCGTTTGGGCACGATCTTGAGTCCGCGAAAGAGCTGAACAGCCGGATTCGGACCGCTTTTAATGAGGACGAGGTTTACCGGATCGATCATTATCTCGGCAAGGAAATGGTGCAAAACATTGAAGTGATTCGCTTTGCGAACGCAATTTTCGAACCGCTTTGGAATAACCGCTTCATTTCCAACATTCAAGTCACTTCGAGTGAGACGCTCGGTGTCGAAGAACGGGGACGTTATTACGAAAAGAGCGGCGCACTGCGCGATATGGTGCAAAACCATATGCTGCAAATGGTTGCCTTGCTCGCGATGGAACCGCCGATCCGCTTAACGACAGATGAAATTCGCTCAGAGAAAGTCAAGGTGTTGCGGGCGCTACGTCCTTTAGAAGGGCAAGAGGTGAACAACGCGTTTGTCCGCGGCCAGTATGGCGCAGGCCAGATAAATAGCACACCAGTCCCTGCTTACCGGCAGGAGCAGATGGTCGACGAGAACTCAAATACAGAAACATTCGTGGCCGGAAAACTGTTGATCGATAATTTCCGCTGGGCCGGTGTTCCAATCTATATTCGGACAGGTAAACGGATGAAAGCAAAATCAACAAAGATTGTCATTCAATTCCAAGATGTGCCGATGAATTTATATTATCAAACGGAACAAACATTACATCCGAACCTGCTTGTTATTCACATTCAGCCTGAAGAAGGTATCACCCTGCATTTAAACGCGAAAAAGTCAGGGAAGAACACCGAGGCGACCCAGGTCAAATTAAATTTCGCCAATAAGGACATTGACGGGATCAACACACCTGAAGCCTACGAAAAACTTCTTTATGATTGCATGCGTGGAGATGCGACAAATTTTACGCATTGGGATGAGGTTGCCCTATCCTGGAATTTTGTTGATAAAATCTCTGACGTATGGGAAAGCACAAAGGAACAAAACTTCCCGAATTACGAATCTGGGTCGATGGGTCCCGATGCAGCAGATGAACTGCTTGCAAAAGATGGATTTTTCTGGTGGCCAGTTACAGATTTAGAAGTAGAAAATTGTTAAAAATACCCCCTGTCGATTTTTTGGCAGGGGGTATTTTATATCCCGATTCCTCTAAATTCTTATGAAAACAAGCCTTTAATGCTGTCGATCAATTCTTTAAAGAAATTTGAAACAGATTGGAGAAAGCCTTCATCACCAACAGCTTCATCAATCCTTTTCTGAATGTCACTCGTTAAATCCTCAAGCTGGTTTCGGACATTGTCAAAATTAATATTCAAAGCGCGCATTCTTTCAAACAGATCAATCAAAAGCTGCCTGTCTTCCGGACTTAAATTGATTTCAAGCGCCTTAAGCTTGTCATCAACAATTTGCTCGATTTCTTCTTTTGTCGCCGGATTTTGTTCAGCAATTTCCTTCTTGATCTCCGTCAGCAACTCACTCACCTTGTCTTGATCAAGCCCTTCCTTTTTTGCCAGATCGGTAGCCAGATTTAATTCATCATTGGCAACCTCCGTGCGCTCCTGATCCAGTGGAGCACCCTCTCCCTGATCGTAAGCTTTATAAATGCCGACTAAGGCAGAATGGCCGCTCACCTTCACCGGTGAAGCAACATCAACAACGGCGTCTTCAACACCTGCGGTTAACAAAGCATTTGAATACATTTCATCGGTTACTTCGGTAATGTTCTCCGGCGTCACCTGATTGATCACGAGGCCTTCGCCAGCATCTTTTCGTGTTATTTTAGCTGAGGAATACATATTTGAATGGGGATCACCTTTTATATAATGGACCAGATCCTCTCCGGTCACGGTGATTTCCTCCACTTTGCTCGGATCCGTCACTTCAAGTAACTCACGGACTTTATCTTTTTGTGCTTCTGATAAGGCTTCGCCGTAGACGACAATCGGCAGGCCGAATTTTTCGTTAATGCTCTCTTCTTCTTTCCCGCTGTCTGCAAAGGCGGTTCCGTTTATAGTAAACATCAATGATAATACCACAAACATCGCAAACCATTTTAAAGATCGTCTCAACATGGATTGTTCTCCTTTTCTTTTTAAAAGAATTCTATTGTTATTGACTGTTTTTATCGGGGAAAAGTTTCATTTTTAATCAAAATGATCATTTCAGACCTATTATCCTTTCGCAACATTTCACAATAACCGTATACCCTGCTCCCGGCAATTGAAACCGCTGCTTGGCATTGGGCTTGTGTCAATACGTTATTGGCTGTCAGGTTTCGCATAAAATTATTATGTCTGGTGCTGCGGGTAGAAAAAAACAGTGCTCCCCATATAGGTGCACTGTTTTTGTTTTATTCCATCCACTCAGTGTGAAAAATTCCTTCTTTGTCGATTCGTTGGTACGTATGGGCACCGAAGTAATCGCGTTGCGCTTGAAGCAGGTTCGCCGGGAGCGTCTCAGTGCGATAGCTGTCATAATAGGAAAGAGCAGCTGCGAATGACGGTACCGGAATTCCGTTTTGGACGGCCGACCCGATTATTTCACGCAATGCCTTTTGGTAGCTTTCAACAATCTCCTTAAAGTAAGGATCAAGCAGCAGGTTTTTCAGGCCTGGATCACGGTCATACGCTTCTTTGATTTTTTGCAGGAACTGGGCACGAATGATACATCCGCCTCGGAAAATCATCGCGATTTCACCGTACTGGAGGTCCCAACCGTATTCTTCGGAAGCAGCCCGCATTTGCGCAAAACCTTGGGCGTAAGAACAGATTTTGCTCATGTACAATGCCTTGCGAACTGATTCAATAAACGCTTGTCTGTCACCGCTAAAAGCTTGAACCTCTGGTCCGCTCAAAATTTTGCTTGCTTGTACACGTTCTTCCTTCATAGCTGAAATGAAACGGGCAAACACGGACTCAGTAATAATTGGCAGCGGCACGCCCAAATCGAGCGCGCTTTGGCTCGTCCATTTTCCTGTTCCCTTTTGTCCCGCTGTATCAAGAATCACATCAACGAGCGGTTTTCCTGTTTCTTCATCCACTTTTGTGAAGATGTCCGCGGTAATTTCGATTAAGTAGCTGTCAAGTTCACCCTTATTCCAGTCGGCAAACACTTCATGCAGTTCCCCTGCGCTTAAGCCAAGCACATTTTTTAACAGGAAGTACGATTCGGAAATTAGCTGCATATCGCCATATTCGATTCCGTTGTGAACCATTTTCACGTAATGGCCGGCACCATCGGGACCAATGTAAGTCGTACAAGGCTCACCGTTTACCTTAGCGGAAATGTCTTTAAATATAGGTGCAACGAGATCATAGGCTTCCTTCTGGCCGCCTGGCATGATGGAAGGACCCTTCAGCGCGCCTTCTTCACCGCCGGAGACACCAGTTCCGATAAAATGGATGCCGAGCTCGCTCAACTCCTTATTGCGGCGTTGTGTATCAACAAAGAATGTATTTCCGCCATCGATGACAATGTCGCCTTTGTCGAGGAGCGGCTTTAATTGCTCAATCGTAGCGTCTGTTGGTCCACCCGCTTTTACCATAAGTAAAATTTTGCGGGGAATCTCAAGAGATTGAACGAATTCTTCCATAGAGTATGTACCAATAATGTTTTTTCCCTGTGTTTCCTCAAGCATCTCGTCCGTTTTTTCACGGGAGCGGTTATAAACAGAGACTGTATAGCCCCTGCTCTCGATATTCATGGCGAGGTTTTTTCCCATTACCGCCAAACCGATGACGCCGATTTGTTGTTTTGTCATGTAAAAAACGTCCCTTCTACACCTAAAAATGTATTCAACCACATTAACTGCCAGTTTCTGCAGCAATGGATCATATAGAATAACCCACTTAACTTTAGCAAGTTTCAAATTGAGATGCAACTAAACAACCCTGTTATCCTTAATTTAAACGTTTACAGGCGAATTCATCCAGAGCGGCTGATGCTTTATTCATTTTTTTTATCTTGCTCACTCGGAAATGTATGCAAAAAATCTTTGTTGAAGCTTGTATCTGTGCCAATTTTCGGATTCTGTCCGTCCTTGTCCGCCAGTGACCCTGCATGTTCGATGATATGTTTGCCATATTTCTCCCTCAGCTTTTCAACCGTTTGCAGCAGGGGCTCCTTTTTAGCGTCTTCTTCAAACGAAAATAGATCAAGCTGTTTGATTGCCTGTCCTTTTTCCTGAAGATCTGTCCCGGTGACTCCCAACAGCCTGACCGGGTCACCGTTCCAATGCTTTAAAAAAAGCTGTCCGGCCGCAGAATGTATTTCCTCTTTGCGGCTGATCGGGTTGTCGAGCTTTCTGCTTCTCGTAATGGTTTTTCTGTCCTTATAGCGGATTGTCACTGCAATGTTTGCCGCGACAACCTGCTTTCTCTTCAGCCTGATTGCCACCTTTTCGGACAGGCCTTCAAGAACATGAAGAAGAGCCTGCTGATTGGCGACATCCTTTGGAAGGGTCGTCGAATTGCCGACGCTTTTAAAATCGGACACAGATTCAGGGTCAACGGGCCTGCGGTCTTCGCCGTTCGCGCGTTCTTTCAGCCTCGCTCCATTAATCCCGAGGTGCTTCTTCAAAGGAATCAGATCTGCGGCCGCGAGATCGCCAATTGTGTGAATTCCAATTGCAGCTAATTTTTCAGCCGTCTTTTTACCGATCCCATACATCTCCCCGACAGGCAGTGGCCAGAGAATTTTTGGTACATCGCGCTTTCTTAGGATTGTAATCCCCATTGGTTTTTTCATATCGGATGCCATTTTGGCAAGAAATTTATTCGGAGCAATCCCGATGCTGCAGGGCAGGTCAAGCTGCTCATAAATCCTGTTTTGGATCGTTTCGGCTATTAGAAGCGGTTCGCCAAGTTCATGGCTTTCCGTGATATCCATATACCCTTCATCGATTGAAACCGGCTCGACGAGGTCGGAAAATTGCCGCAGGATCTCGAACATTCCAATTGAAGCGGCCCGATATCTTTCAAAATTCGGCTTTTTGACAATCAGCTGTGGACAAAGCTTGCGGGCTTCCCATAAAGTCATCGTTGTTTTAACGCCGAATTTCCTTGCCTCATAGCTGCAGGTTACAATAATGCCGCGCCGTTCTTCAACATTGCCGGCAATCGCAAGCGGCTTCCCCTTCAAAGATGGATCATATGCCATCTCCACAGAAGCATAGAAACTGTTCATATCTACGTGCAAAATGACTCGGCCCTTTTTTGGATACATCTCTTTCATGCCGGCACTTCCCTGATTTTCGGATTCTGTCTTTATTTTACCAGAAATCATTCACAAACACACGTTCTTGACCAGCGCTTTTTAGGCCAATTAAAAAAAACAGCCCAATCGAAGAGCTGTTTCCTGTTTGAAAATTAATTTGTTTGTGCCTGACCCTGCATATGTTCTCGAATCTCTTTGATCCCTTCAAGCGACTGGACTAGAATGGATGGATCGATAATCGTGATAAGACGCTGATCCAGATTGGCTACACCGGTGAAGTAATTTGTCTTTTGATAGGCGATTAAGCCGATCTGCTTTAGATCATCGGACGGGATATCGAGAATTTCTTTCGCATCTTTCACAAGTACGCCAAGCGCCAGATCATCTGTTTGCAGGACGATTAATCTTGTTTGCTCAGTGATCTCCAAACTGCGCTTATATAAAATGTTTTCAAAGTCGATGACAGGTATTAATTCTCCTCTTACCTTAACAATCCCGTTTACATATTCCGGAAGGTGGGGAATCGGCGTTGCCCCCTCCATTTTTTCGATGGAAATAACATTTTCGATTGGGATCGCATAATCTTCACTTCCCACCTGAAAAACAACCACTTTTTTTATTTCACTCACGCTCATTCCCCCTATTATATAAACACACCAATATTTACCTACCTTTTATATTACAAATTACCTAGGTCATTTGTCTATAGTAAATAGGAATTTTTATATAAAAAAAGGGAACCACAATGGCTCCCTCATTGGTTAAGCTTCAGTTACTTCCGCGATAATGGCAATCACCATTTCTGCAAGTTTGTTTAACTCTTCAATCGGCATCCGCTCGTTAGTTGTATGAATTTCCTCATAACCGACAGCGAGATTGACCGTTGGGATGCCGAAACCGGCGATCACGTTGGCATCGCTGCCGCCCCCGCTTTTTTGGAGTTCGCAGCTGCGGCCGATTCTTGCGGCTGCTTTTTTGGCTATTTCAACAACATGGTCTCCGTCACCGTACTTGAAGCCGGGATACATAACCTGAATATCGACATCAGCTTTTCCGCCTCGTTCCTCTGCAGCTGCTTCAAAAGCTGCCTTCATCTTGCGGACCTGGGCTTCCATTTTTTCCGGGATCAGCGAACGCGCTTCCGCTAATATGTCAACCCTGTCACAAACTATATTCGTCTGTGTCCCGCCTTCAAAGCGGCCGATATTGGCAGTTGTTTCTTCATCAATTCTGCCAAGCGGCATTTTTGAGACCGCTTTGGCCGCAATCGTAATCGCAGAAACACCCTTCTCAGGAGCAACACCGGCATGGGCCGTTTTGCCGTGGATAATCGCTGCCACTTTGGCCTGGGTAGGAGCTGCAACAACGACGTTTCCAACCTTGCCATCGCTGTCCAGCGCAAAGCCGTATTTCGCTTTTAGCAAGGAAGGATCAAGCGCTTTGGCACCAATGAGGCCGGATTCTTCCCCCACGGTAATAATAAATTGAATCGTCCCATGGGGAAGATTTTCTTCCTTCAAGACGCGGACCGTTTCAAGCATGACCGCGAGCCCGGCTTTATCATCCGCCCCGAGAATCGTTGTTCCGTCGGTCACTACATATCCGTCTTTAATAGAAGGCTTTACTCCATTGGCAGGGACAACTGTGTCCATGTGGGATGTAAAATAAATCGTGTCTGCACCATCTTTAGTCCCGCCCAGGGTACAAATGAGATTCCCGGCACCATGACCGGTTTGCGCGGTTGTATCGTCTTCGTAAACTTCTAATCCTAAATCTCTGAATTTCTGTTTTAAAACTTTAGCAATTTCAGTTTCATGTTTCGTTTCCGAATCGATTTGCACTAACTCAAGAAACTCATTTAATAGACGTTCCTGATTGATCATTTTATTCCCCCCTGTTATATGCTCACTATGCTAGTATACCTTTTACGATATTCATCAAGCAATGAATGAGCACGTTTAAAGCGGGATGTTGCCATGCTTTTTAAGAGGGCGGGTTTCTTTCTTATTCCGCATCATTTCAAGTGCCTGGACCAATTTAATTCTCGTTTCTCGCGGGTCGATCACATCATCGACCATGCCTCTGCTAGCGGCCACATACGGATTGGCAAATTTCTCCCGGTATTCTTCGATCTTTTGCGCCCTTGTTGCTTCAGGTTTAGCACTGTTTTGGATTTCGCGCGCAAAGATGATATTCGCTGCCCCCTGCGGACCCATGACAGCAATTTCTGCATTCGGCCAGGCAAAGACGAGATCAGCACCGATCGATTTACTGTTTAACGCAACATACGCCCCTCCGTACGCTTTTCTTAAAATAACCGTCAATTTCGGAACCGTTGCTTCTGAATAAGCGTATAAAATTTTTGCCCCGTGGCGGATGATACCACCATGCTCCTGCTTAATCCCAGGGAAAAAGCCGGTTACGTCTTCAAAAGTGATGATCGGTATATTGAAGGAATCACAAAAACGGATAAACCTTGCCGCTTTATCTGAACTATCGATATCCAGGCCGCCTGCCATCACTTTTGGCTGGTTGCAAACAAGCCCGACAACTTCTCCTTTAATCCGTGCAAGCCCGACGACGATATTTTTTGCAAAGTCCTTATGTACTTCCAAAAAAGAGTCCTCATCAACGACTTGTTCAACAACAAGTCTGACATCGTACGGCCTAACCGCATCAAAAGGAATCACATCGGTTAAATCAGGGCGATAATCTTCTATTTCATCGGCTTCCTTATGAGGCGGTTTTTCTTGATTATTTTGCGGCAAATAGCTTAACAGCTCTCGAACTTGCTCAATCACCTCCTGCTCTGTCTTACCCCGAAAATGCGCATTACCGCTAATCGCATTATGTACTTTAGCGCCGCCAAGATCTTCAGAGGAAATCTTTTCTCCTGTAACGGTTTCAATTACTTTCGGGCCGGTAATAAACATTTGGCTCGTTTGCTCAACCATAAATACAAAGTCGGTAATCGCTGGAGAATAAACCGCCCCGCCGGCACATGGACCGAGGATCACCGATATTTGCGGAATGACGCCGGAGTAAATGGCATTTCGGTAAAATATCTGGCCATAGCCATCCAATGAGACAACGCCTTCCTGGATTCTTGCTCCGCCGGAATCATTTAAGCCGATAAAAGGCGCTCCATTTTTCGCCGCCAAATCCATCACGCTGGCAATTTTGTTCGCATGCATTTCCCCCAAGGCACCGCCAAAAACGGTAAAATCCTGGGAAAACAAATAAATCGGGCGGCCATTTACCTTACCGTAACCTGTGACCACCCCGTCTCCGGGGCCTTTTTGTTTATCAAGCCCAAAATCTGTCGAGCGGTGTTCAATAAATGGATTCAGTTCAACAAACGTACCGGGATCGACGAGCAATTCAATTCTCTCTCTCGCCGTCAGCTTCCCTTTCTCATGCTGCTTTTCAATTCGTTCGTCTCCCCCGCCCATTTCTACCTCGCGGCGGCGGTCATACAGTTCATTTATTTTCTCATAGATGTCCGCCATTCTGTTCCTTCAGTCCTTTCTTTTCACATAATTCAAAGAGGACACTGCCTGTTGATTTCGGATGCATAAAAGCAACAAGTGCCCCGCCAGCTCCAGTTTTCGGAATATCGTGAATCATCTTGATTCCTTTTGTCCTGATTTCTTCGATTCGCTCTTGAATCGATTCAACGCCAAAAGCAACATGATGGATTCCTTCCCCGCGTTTCTCAATAAATTTAGCCACCGCACTGTCGGCTGCGATTGGCTCCAATAGCTCAAGCTTTATATTTCCTGCATCTAAAAACGCCACTTTAAGCTTCTCGCTTGCTACCTCTTCCATACCTATTAATGGTAGGTTGAGAATTTCTGTATAGAAAGGCAGCGCTTCCAAAATTGATTTCACGGCGATGCCGATATGATCAACCTTTTTAATCATCATTTTCCCCTCCTTTAATGTATACAAATATGTCAGGCCAGACCTGCATGTCCTGGCATGGCAACATGCAAGTCTGGCAAGCAAGTAATAAATTTAATAGAATATACTTAATACTTTAAATTATTCGACGAAAATTCCAAAAATCCTTCATCGACCTGAGCGGTTGTTCATGATCGCTTTTCCTAGTAAAATAATAGATAGAGGTAGATCTAAGTTTAGGAGGAGATTTAATGTCAAATCGAAAGGCAAGAAAAATAGTAGTTTACTTAATGATTTTTATCATGCTCGCATCGACACTCATGATGGGACTAACGATGTTTTTATAGAAGACGGTAAAAGGACTGTTCAAAAGTTGAACAGTCCTTTTTATTCTAGCGCCCCATATTCGGCTCCTAATTCTTCAAAGCTTTTGCCCGTCGAAGTTACGAGAATGCGTGTGCCGACGGGTATATAATCGTACAGTGATTCGACTGCCTCGTTTTGCATGCGGATGCACCCTTGTGAAATATATTTTCCAATAGAGGAAGGATCATTTGTCCCGTGAATTCCATATATGCGTCCGTCCGTATCTGCGGCATCAAAGCCGATCCATCTTGATCCGAGCGGGTTGTCAGGATGCCCGCCTGGTATGTCTTTTTTGCGGTAATAAGGAGCCACCGCTTTAACAGTAACTGTAAAAAAGCCTTCAGGAGTAAGATCTTCGTTTTTCCCGGTTGCCGCACTAATCACTGTCTGGACCCGGTTATCATCGATTAACGCAACCTGGTTCGTTGTTTTGTTGACGATGACGAATGCATCACCGGGAAGCGGATTGGGGCCAAGCGGCCAGATTGGGGAAATCGACAGCAAAACAAGCAATGCAGATAGCAGCCTCAGCATTTCATCACCTGCCCATTTATTTCCCCTAGTTTGCTTCTCCTTCCGTCTTTTCATGCACCTCTCGCTTCGAATTTATTCCTTTGAATGAACTTTTTAAAATTAAATATCGTTCCATTTCTTTAAAAAAATGCCAGAGGGCAGCCCGTGCTTCGAACTCTTCCCTCGTCGTCGGCAGTTCCATCTGCTCAAATTCAACCCTCATCCGCAGCAGCTTTTCAATAAAAAAGACTGCCGTATTTCCCGGATGGATGTTCTCCGATAATTCTTCAATAAAGTCAGCAATCATTTTCCCCTGTTTCACAGGCAGCGAAATTGAAGTTACCGTCGGAAGAACCGTTTCGAGAATCTCAAATTGTTTTTCCCTCATTTTAAAATAATGATAGTAAAAGTTCTCATCCCGCAAAAAATGGTTTTCAACATCGCGAAAGGCGAGCGATTTTCCTTCATCAATCAATCTCGCCGTTTCCGTAATTTCACGTCCATCCCAATCACTTTCATTGGTGCGCAAATAACGGACAATTTCTTTAAAAATTGTTTTAAAATGAGCTTCGATTTGGCGCTGATAGTCTTCGAGCCTGCCTTCGACACTTGGCATATAAAGATTCATTATTAATGCAATGCCGATTCCGATAACGATGAGCCCTAATTCATTCAATAGTACCTCGCCCGTAACATTGCCTGATGAATAAATATGTAAAATTATCACGCTGCTTGTGACAATCCCGTCGCTTACCCGGAGCATCACTGCTGTCGGAATAAAAACAAGCAACAGTAAACCAATGACGAGCGGGTGGTAGCCAAGCCCCTCAAACAACAGCACCGAAAAAAGCATCGCCACCAAACATGCTAAAAATCGATCCCATGACGCCCTTAACGATTTTTTCTTCGTGACTTGAATGCATAAAATTGTTAATATTCCGGCGGAAGCAAAATTATGCAGCCCGACGTACTGTGCCAAAATAATAGCTAGAGCAGTTCCTAATGCGGTTTTGAGTGTGCGATAGCCAATTCTGAATTTCTTCATCAAAATTTCTCCTACATTTCTTATGAAAAAAAGATGATCAAAGCTGACCATCTTTTTATTAAGGATAAACCTTTTATAGCATTTTTTGCAAGAAATCCTGGGCACGCTGGCTTTTAGCCGCACTGAAAAATTCAGCCGGAGGCGCATCTTCAACAAGTATGCCGCCGTCGAGGAATAGAACGCGGTCGGCCACCTCCCGGGCAAAGCCCATTTCGTGGGTGACGATCGCCATTGTCATTCCTGTGTGGGCAAGCGACTTCATGACCTCCAATACTTCCTTTACCATCTCGGGATCGAGCGCTGACGTCGGCTCATCAAACAGCATCACTTCGGGATCCATGGCGAGAGCACGGGCAATGGCGACACGCTGTTTTTGTCCGCCTGATAATCTGTTTGGATATTCATGAGCTTTATCGGACAATCCGACTTTAGCGAGCAGTTCAAGCCCCTTCTGCTCTGCTTCCTGCTTCGATAATCCTTTTACCTTCATCGGCGCGTAAGTTAAGTTTTCCAGGGCTGTTTTATGAGGAAAAAGATGAAAATGCTGAAAGACCATCCCGACACTTTCACGCACTTTCATAATATTTGTTTTATCATCGGTTATTTCATGCTCGCCGATCCAAATTTTTCCTGAGGTTGGATCTTCAAGCCGATTCATGCAGCGCAGAAAGGTTGACTTACCCGAACCGGACGGCCCGATAATCGCAACAACTTCCCCATCATGAATCGCTGTCGAAATTCCCTTTAAAACTTCGAGCTTTCCAAACGACTTATGCAAATCTTCAATTTTAATCACTGCGCCTCATCCTCCTTTCCATCGCTTTACCGATAATTGTTAACGTCATGACCATGACATAATAAATCATTCCGGCAATTAACAGTGGTTCGAAAAACGAGAATTTTTCAGCACCAACCTGGTATGAACGCCTCATAATATCCAATACCCCAATTGTCGTCACAATCGCCGATTCCTTCGTTAAAGTAATAAATTCGTTCATTAAGGCCGGTAAAATATTTTTTAATGCCTGGGGCAAAATGATATCCCACATCATCCGCTTGTATGGAACGCCAAGTGCCATCGCCGCTTCGCGCTGGCCCTTGTCCACTGCTAAAATCCCGGCCCGGATGATTTCGGAAATGTACGCTGCTGAATTCAAACCAAAAGCAAGTACCGCTGCGACATAAGCGTCAATTTGATAGCCGAGCAGCTGCGGTGAACCGAAGTAGATAATCATCAATTGGAGAACAAGCGGTGTACCGCGAAAGACCGATGTATACGCATCGGCAATCCAGCCAAGAATTCTTATTGAACCAATTTTAAATAAGGCTAAAATAATTCCAAATGCAAAGCCTAAAATCCCTGCCATGATGACGATTTGAAGGGTAACGCCAATCCCTTTCAATATATAGGGCAAGGAGGGGATAAATTGTGCAAAATCTAAATTCATTGAGATACTCAATCCTCTCGCTAAAATGCAATATTTGAAGGAAAAAACGTTCAGAAGGCTGATCCTTCTGAACGCTGTTTATTTGTGGCAAACTATTCTTTGCTGCGGAACCATTTTTCTATTAATTTATCAAGCTCGCCATTTTCTTTCATTTCATTTAGAACTTTGTTAAATTCAGCTGTATGTTCGCTTTCCTTCGGGAAGGCAATCGCGGAACCTGCTTCTTCAGGATCATCTTTCAAAGTAAATCCTGTCAGATCCGGATTGTTTTTGAAATATCCTTGTGCAACTACATCTTCAATGACGGCTGCATCAAAGCGCCCCGCTTTTATTTCCTGGATTAATTCCGGAATGCGATTGCGATTTTCGATCTTGATGTCAACCTGTTTAGAAATTTCATCAGCTTTTCCTTCCTGAATCGAACCAAGCTGTACCCCTACGGTCTTTCCTTGTAAATCTTCAATTGTTTCAATACCGCTATCCTTCTTTGAAACAATCATGTGCTCTGCCGTGAAATAAATATCGCTAAAGTCAACATTCTTCTTACGGTCTTCTGTCGGCGTCATCCCGGCCATGACGAAATCGACCTGTCCACCCTTCAATGCCTCAATCAAGCCGGCAAAATCCATGTCCTTTACTTCGATTTCATAGCCAAGTTCTTTGCCGATGGCATTGGCAAGATCAATATCAAAACCGATATAATCGTCGCCCTTTGCTGTATCAACATATTCGAACGGCGGATAATCAGCCGATGTTCCCATTGTTAACACTTTTTTATCGTTACCGTTTTGCCCGCCGCTTGAATTTTTTTCAGTTGAGCCACATGCGGCCAGCAGACCGATTAATAATATGCTCATTAAAAATAATCCGATTGCTTTTTTCATTTATTTTCCTCCTATAACTTTTCTGAAAATTAATATTTTTCGTAATTAACTTTTATTTTATAGTAAATATCTATCAATTTTCAAGTACAATCTATGAACTTATATATATTCACCTAGATGAATTTTAACACATTTTTATATTTATGCAAGAATATTATTAAATATAAATTTTCGGTTAACCGTGGAAATTATTATGCTGCAAAAATAGTAGATAGGAGAGGCTAAGTAGGCAATCCTAAATTGCGGGGATTTTTGAAAGAAATAAAGCCCCGGTGCTCCGGGGCTCATTTATCATACTTCATCGCAATGTTGTTCGAAGGCTTGCTGCAGTTTTGATACAACAGCCATTGGTTCATGTCCTTCTATTTCATGCCGTTCGATCATCGTTACGAGTTTTCCATCTTTTAATAAGGCAAAGGACGGAGAGGATGGCGGGAATCCTGTAAAATAGCCTCTTGCTTTTTCAGTCGCTTCCTTGTCCTGGCCTGCAAAAACGGTGACAAGCTGATCGGGGCGCTTATCATAATGGAGTGCATGAGCAGCAGCAGGACGGGCAATTCCCCCGGCACAGCCGCACACGGAATTTACCATTACTAATGTAGTGCCTTCCTTTGTAAGCGTCTGCTCTACCTCTTCAGGTGTTGTTAATTCTGCATATCCAGCCGTTACGATTTCCTGGCGGGCCTGGCGGACAACGTCATTCATAAATAAATTGAAATCGATGTTCATTATTATCGCTCCCTTTCTAGAAATAATTTTAGCAGAGAAAGAATTTGGATTGTAATCATTTGCTTAAACTCTGCCCTGGAGTGATTCCTTTTTCAATGATAACAAGATCGCGACCAAGTTTTCAATTAAGCCAAAAAAGATTCATAAATAAGTTTAACTCCTATCGTACCGGGAATACAAATAATACAGCTAGATCCATACCCCTAAACTCCCTAGATGATGGATAGTGCCATAATGGCGCTATCCGCTTTTTTTTTTTACTATTGGCCGTGCCGATAAAATAGTTTAAATAAGCTGTCCACCGCCGACGTAACCGTTGTCTGGCCGGAGACCACTTCGTTTTCGAGCTTGGGCAACTCGGCTTTAATTTCAGGATGATGAAAAAAAACGGCTTGCAGCTGGTCAACGATCATGGCGTACATCCATTCTCTCGTTTGGCTTCTCCGTCTTTCTGCAAAAGAGCCGCTCTGTTCTGTTTTTTCTTTGAATGCCACAATCATTTGCCACATTTCCTTGATGCCTTGCTGATGAAGAGCTGAGCATGTATGCGCCTCTGTTGCCCATCCTTTTGTGGCAGGCTGCAGAAAGTGCAAAATGCGGTTGTACTCTTGTCTTGTTTTTTCAGCGATTGGTTTATTTGCACCATCCGCTTTATTGACAACCACCGCATCTGCCAGCTCCATAATTCCCTTTTTCATTCCCTGCAATTCATCGCCTGCTCCAGTCAACACAAGCAACATAAAGAAATCGACCATGTCCCTGACGATCACTTCACTTTGTCCGACACCGACCGTTTCTACTAAAATCACATCAAAACCGGCCGCTTCACATAGCAGCATCGTTTCTCTTGTTTTTCTGTGGACACCGCCGAGCTTTCCGCCTGATGGTGACGGGCGGATAAACGCGCGCGGGTTCCTGGAAAGCAGCTCCATTCTCGTCTTATCACCGAGAATACTCCCTCCGCTTATCTTTGAGCTCGGGTCGACAGCAAGGACGGCAACATGTAGCCCTTGATCGCACAAATAACTGCCAAACGCTTCAATAAAAGTGCTTTTCCCCGCACCGGGCACACCGGTAATACCAATCCTGATCGAATTTCCGGCATAGGGCAACAATCGTTGCAGGAGCTGCTGTGCTTTGGCAAAATGGTGCTCAGCATTGCTTTCAATCAGTGTAATCGATCTTGCAAGATAGCTCCGATCACCTTCCTGGACGCCTTTAGCAAGCTTTGCAACATCAAGATTAACTGGAATTTTTTTTTGAAAACGGCCGCTTTTTTTTATGGAGACTCCTGGTGTTCCTGCTTCAACACCTTTGCTGATCACCCCCGCAAAATCATCGGGCCGGTTCGGGTCGTTCCATACGGGTTTTTGTTCATCCTTCATTTACGGTGCCACTTCCTCATACCCGAGTCGTTCATAAATCGATCTGATTACTTTTTGGGCAGCGACAGGAATCACTGTTCCCGGGCCAAAAATGGCTGCGGCACCGTGATCATATAGATACTGGTAGTCCTGGGCAGGTATGACTCCTCCAATGACGACCAGAATATCTTCCCTGTCAAGTTTCAGGAGTTCTTCCAAAAGCTGCGGAAGCAGCGTTTTATGGCCGGCTGCCAATGAGCTCATCCCGATCACATGGACATCATTTTCGACAGCCTGAAGGGCCGTTTCTGCCGGCGTCTGGAATAACGGGCCGATATCAACGTCAAAGCCGAGATCGGCAAACGCAGTCGAAATGACTTTCGCCCCCCGGTCATGGCCATCCTGGCCCATCTTTGCAATCAAAATCCGCGGCCTTCTGCCCTCGTTTTCAAGAAATTCATCGGTCATTTTTTTCACTTCGGCAATTTCTTCTTCGTTGGAGAAATGGCTGCTGTATACACCGCTGATTGACCGGATTACAGCCTTATGGCGATTTGCAACAGCTTCAATTGCATCCGAGATTTCGCCAAGGGTAGCTCTCACCCTTGCCGCCCTGACGGCCATTTCAAGCAAGTTCGCGTCTCCCGTTTCTGCTGCTTTCGTGAGCGCTGTTAAAGCTTCCTTTACTTCATGTTCATCCCTTAATTCTTTGAGCTGCTTCAATTTTTCGATCTGCCTTAAGCGGACGGCCGTGTTGTCTATATCCAATATGTCAATCGGTTCTTCTTGCTCAGGACGGTAACGGTTTACGCCGATAATCGTCTCTTTGCCTGAATCGATTTGGGCCTGGCGACGGGCCGCTGCTTCTTCAATTTTCATTTTCGGAAGACCAGTTTCAATCGCTTTCGCCATTCCCCCGAGATTCTCAATCTCCTCGATGTGAGCCCATGCCCGCTCGATCAGCTCATTTGTCAAAGCTTCTACGTAGTACGAGCCCGCCCATGGATCAATCACTTTCGTAATTCCTGTTTCCTCTTGCAAATATAACTGGGTGTTGCGGGCGATTCTCGCTGAAAAGTCAGTCGGCAGGGCAATGGCCTCATCAAGGGCGTTCGTATGTAATGACTGCGTATGGCCCATTGCCGCCGCATGCGCTTCGATCAAAGTCCGCGTTACATTATTAAAAGGATCCTGCTCGGTCAGGCTCCACCCCGATGTTTGCGAATGGGTGCGAAGTGCCATTGATTTAGAATTTCCCGGTTCAAAGCTTTTCATCATTTTTGCCCAAATGAAGCGGGCGGCCCGCATTTTAGCGACTTCCATAAAGTAATTCATCCCAACCGCCCAGAAAAATGACAGCCTTGGTGCAAATGAATCAATATCGATTCCGGCCTTCATTCCTGTTCTTACATACTCGAGACCGTCTGCCAGTGTGTACGCAAGTTCAATATCGGCAGGTGCACCTGCTTCCTGCATATGATATCCCGAGATACTGATGCTGTTAAATTTCGGCATGTAATTCGCGGTGTATTCAAAAATATCGGCAATGATTTTCATCGACATTTCCGGCGGGTAAATATACGTGTTACGAACCATGTATTCTTTGAGAATATCGTTTTGTATTGTACCTGATAGCTTCTCCTGACTCACTCCCTGCTCCTCTGCCGTGACGATAAAGAATGCCAGAATCGGCAGGACGGCTCCGTTCATCGTCATCGACACCGACATCTGATCAAGCGGTATTCCATCAAAGAGCGTCTTCATATCAAGTATTGAATCGATCGCAACACCCGCTTTTCCAACGTCTCCAACGACGCGGGCATGGTCGGAATCATAGCCGCGGTGGGTTGCGAGATCAAAAGCAACAGACAGCCCCTTTTGGCCCATTTCCAAATTCCGGCGATAAAAAGCATTGCTTTCCTCGGCAGTTGAAAACCCGGCATACTGGCGCACAGTCCACGGCCTGTTGACATACATCGTTGGATACGGCCCTCTTGTGTACGGCGGGATTCCCGGTTTGTCATTTAGATGCTCAATGTTTTTTAAATCATCAGAAGTATAGAGCGGCTTAAGTTTTATCTGCTCGTTCGTCTCAAACAAAAGATCATCTATGGAGCCGCGAATCTCCGCCTCGGCTGCTTTTTTCCAGGCATCAGAATCAAGGGCAGGCTGATCGCCAAAAAGCTTTACACTTTTGAAATCAGGCTTATCCTTCATTGTCATTGGCCTCTATTTCTGTCAGCATCGCAGAAAGCATCGCATAGCAGTTGCTTCGCATATGAATAAATTCATCGATTCCGGCTCTTCGCCATTCTTCTCTTTCTGTCCCTTCCGGCAACCCCGCTAAATAAAGCTTTAATTTCGGATACCTGCCTTTCAGGAGCCGTGCTGTCTCGATTCCTTCAGAACTATATCTTTCATTACTGCCGCACAGGCAATAATGGCTGAAAGCCGTTTCTTCTATGAATGGATAGACATCATCAATAGAATCTATTGGTGTGCTTCTGTGCGAATGGACCCCTGCCGGTGCTAAAAATCCCGCGACAAAGTCGGCTCTTCCCTTATATTCCTTCAGCGCTCCAAGGCAGATCAAGCCGACCAACGCCTTTGCTCCTTGTGCTGCTTCTATTTTTCCTGCTCTCTTTCGTAACGCTTCATATGGCTCCGCTAAACGCGACTTCTTTAACGGGGTAATCATTTCGGCTGCCCGGCCGTCATCATGAATTGAGAATCCAGCCTTGGGACGAAGAGGAACGTCCTGCAAATTGGCATAAACATTAGTGCCGATGATGCTCTGCTTTCGCATAAAGATATCTTCCTGCCTCTTCCTGTTCACGTCAGCAACTTTTTCCTGGAGCCAGCCAGAGCGGAGCACAGCGGCAATCCCGTTTTTCTCGTCAATTTCTAAAAACATTTCCCACGCTTTTTGTGCCAGCTCATCTGTCAAGTGTTCGATATACCATGATCCACCGGCAGGATCGGCGACTTTATTCAAATAAGATTCTTCCTTCAGCAGAAGCTGTGTGTTGCGGGCAATCCGTTCCGCAAGCGAATTCGGGCTGTCTTCAGGGTCATTATATGGATTGACGTGAAGGTACTGGACACCGCCCAACACTGCTGCAAACGCCTCATTTCCGCTCCTCAGTATATTCACATACGGATCATATACGGTTTTTGTAAACGTCGACGTTTCCGCCGCGATAATCGCTCTTCCGGATTCAGGCCCTGCCCCAAACGCTTCCGCTACTTTCAACCAGAGCAGCCTCGCTGCCCGCAGCTTGGCAACCTCCATAAAAAAGTTGGCACCCACCGCCATTTTAATCACGATCTTCTCCAATATTTTCTCAAGATTGATGCCGTTTTCGAGGAGCTGCTGAATATGATAGCTGCCGGTTGCCAGCGCAACTGCCAGCTCTTGAACAGCATTTCCGCCGCTATTATGGACAGGGATGGTATCGATTAAAACGGTTTTCAGATTCGGCAGCATTTGATCGGTTTTCTCAATCAGTTCAGCCCAGTTTTTATAAGCGCTTTCCAGTTTTATCGGCAATTTCCCTGTTTCAGCGAGCCGTGCGACCGGATCCATGCCAACATAACCGGTCACGTTCTCATTTCGGCTTCCAGACAAATTGAGCAGTTCATTTAGAAAATGACTTTGTCCGTCCTTAGCATTGATACAGAAAGGATAGCGGTCATAGATCCCATCCAAAATGAAGGGAAGGCTTTTGTCAACATGTTTACTTACGTCGAATGAAACAGCTGTCTGGCCTTTTTTCAGTGAATCCTCAAGCTTGTTTCTTAAATCTTGTTGATCTGTGTAAGTGATTTTTTGTGCAATATGCCACCCATTTGCGGCCATTCCGAGCGGGTTTATACCCCTGCGGAAATCGGGCTGACCGGGATACTGTGATGGGCTTCCGTTCCGATTCTCTCCTGAATAAAGCGGTTTCAAAATAATCGATTCATATGTATTCGTTGCCAAGGAATCGACCGTCTTCCCTTTTAGTGATTGTTCTGCTTTTCGTTGCCAATCTTCCATCGTGACGCCAGAAAAACGCTTATTTTTCATTTCGTTAATCATGATTACGCTGACCCAGTTGGACAGCTTTCCCCTCCTTCCCGGTTGTGGGGCGAATTATATTAAAAATTCAAAATATAAACGGTTCATGATTATTTTAGTATACATATGAAAAACTGGCAATCATAGCAGTCCTTTCAACTGACACTATTTTTCCAACACCCCCCATTAAATGGGTTTGACAGGGCAATGGAACGGGGATAGTACCATTAAAGGAGTGACGTTTGTGCAAACACACATGGAGCTTTCTGACTATCACAAATGGATGTGCAAACAAATTAAAGAAAAGTTGGCCGAACGCGCTTATTCTGTTGGATACACTTCCAATGCAATAATTGATTACGGAGAACGAGAGGTCATTACATTGGCGCTCAGCGAAATGCTCGTTCGGTTAGACAGCCGTGAAATGTAAACCGATTTTTATGTTCGATATAATATGAAAACCGCTGCAAGTTGCAGCGGCTTTATTTTTTTAAAATATAGCAGTGTTTTCCTTTGATGTATGTTCAATGATTTCCTTGACGCGCTGCAGGAAGCGGCCGCAAATAAAGCCGTCAAGCACGCGGTGGTCAAGCGACATACAGAGATTTACGATATCGCGGACAGCTATCATGCTGTTGTTCATCACAACCGGGCGCTTTACAATCGATTCAACCTGCAGGATAGCAGCCTGGGGATAATTGATAATCCCCATTGATTGAACGGAACCGAACGAACCTGTGTTGTTAACAGTAAACGTACCGCCTTGCATATCGGCTGATGTAAGTTTACCGGAACGAGCTTTCCCGGCAAGCTCGGAGATTTCACGGGCGATGCCTTTTATTGTTTTTTCATCGGCATGTTTGATGACTGGCACAAACAAAGCATCCTCAGTGGCTACAGCAATCGAAATATTAACATCCTTTTTTTGGATGATCTTGTCGCCGGCCCACATCGAATTAATTTGCGGATATTCTTTCAGGGCCTGGGCTGCAGCTTTGACAAAGAAAGCAAAGAAGGTCAAGTTGAAGCCCTCTTTTTTCTTAAAATCATCTTTGACAGCATTGCGGAAATCGACAAGATCCGTTGCATCTACTTCAATCATGGTCCATGCATGCGGAGCTTCATGCTTGCTGCGCAGCATATTTGCCGCAATCGCTTTGCGCACTCCTGTAACCGGGATCTCGATATCCCCAGTGGTAACAGGCGGATTTATAGTTGTTTCCGAGGCATCGACTCGTTCATTTGCTGCTGGAACGGCGGTTTCATACATACGTCCAGACGAGGTGGCAGGCACGGTTTCCTGCTGTTTTGATTGCCGAACAGGAGCGGTTTTGTCCCCGGTTTTTGGAATGTTTCCTGATTCAATGATTTTCATTAAATCTTTGCGGGTAATCCTTCCGCCTGCACCTGTTCCATTTACTTGTGAAAGGTCGATGTTATGCTCTTGGGATAGCTTAAGAACGGCAGGTGAATAACGTGCTCTGTTGCCTTCAGCTACTGGAGCGGAGATCGCCTCTGCTTGCTGCCCTGCGGCATGCGAATTTTCCTTTTCCTGATCGTCGTCTCGGTTTCCGCCGTCTACCTCTAACGTACAAATGATCTCGCCGACCGAGAGCGTATCTCCTTCGTCAGCAATCAACTCCTTGATCACGCCGGTAAAAGAGGATGGCACTTCCGCATTTACTTTATCCGTCATGACTTCGGCAAGCGGATCGTACTTATTCACTTTATCCCCTGCGGAAACAAGCCATTTGCTGATCGTACCTTCCGTGACACTTTCTCCTAGCTGGGGCATTTTAATTTGTTCAATAGCCAAAGGGTAACCCTCCTTTTCACATTGACTGCTTTAGTATTCTGCCAGCTCACGCATTGTTTTTTCAACTTTATCAGGGTTGACCATAAAGTATTTTTCCATTGTTGGAGAATACGGCATCGCCGGAACATCAGGACCTGCCAATCGCATAATCGGGGCATCAAGGTCAAACAAACAATTTTCAGCAATAATTGCGGATACTTCACTAATGATGCTTCCTTCTTTGTTGTCCTCTGTTAACAACAATACTTTCCCTGTTTTTGAAGCAGCTTCGATGATTGCTTCTTTATCTAATGGATAGACGGTTCTTAAGTCTAAAATATGGGCAGAAATGCCGTCTTTCGCGAGCCTTTCCGCAGCCTGAAGGGCAAAATGAACACATAAGCCATAAGTGATCACGGTAATATCTTCACCTTCACGCTTCACATCTGCTTTACCGATCGGTAAAGTGTAATCTTCCGCCGGTACTTCTCCTTTAATTAAGCGATAGGCACGCTTATGCTCAAAGAATAGGACCGGATCTTCGTCGCGGATCGCTGCTTTCAGCAAACCCTTCACATCATATGGAGTGGAAGGCATGACAATTTTGAGCCCAGGCTGGTTCGCAAACACAGCTTCAACTGATTGCGAATGGTAGAGTGCACCATGGACGCCGCCACCATAAGGAGCACGTATAACAATTGGGCAGCTCCAATCATTGTTGGAACGATAACGAATTTTCGCTGCTTCGGAAATGATTTGATTGACAGCAGGCATAATAAAATCAGCGAATTGCATTTCCGCAACCGGCCTCATGCCATACATCGCTGCACCAATTCCGACCCCGGCAATCGCCGATTCTGCGAGGGGAGTGTCAATGACACGCTGTTCGCCAAATTGATCATAAAGCCCCTGGGTCGCCTTAAAAACACCGCCTTTTTTCCCAACGTCTTCACCAAGGACAAATACTTTCGAATCCCGCTCCATCTCTTCACGCATTGCCATTGTAATTGCATCAATATAAGAAATTACTGCCATGTTCGTTCCCCCTTACTTCTCAGCATAAACATATCGTAAAGCGTCTTCCGGCTCTGGATATGGTGCATTTTCAGCATAGTCGGTCGCTTCATTTACGAGCTTCATCACCCGGTCATTGATTTCCAGTTCAAGCTCGTCAGTCAAAACGCCTGTTTCTTTTAAATAAGCACCGAAAGTGATGATCGGGTCTTTTGATTTTGCTTCAGCCACTTCATCGGGAGCCCGGTAGCTGCGATCATCATCATCGGAAGAGTGCGGCGTAAGGCGATAGGAAATTGTTTCAACAAGAGTAGGACCTTCACCGCGGCGTCCCCGGTCCGCCGCTTGTTTTACAACCTTGTAAACTTCAAGCGGATCATTTCCATCAACGGTAACTCCCGGCATACCGTAACCGATAGCCCGATCAGAAACATTTTCGCAAGCGAGCTGCTTTTCAATCGGTACGGAAATAGCATACTTGTTATTCTCGCACATAAAGATAACAGGGAGCTTATGAACCCCTGCAAAGTTCGCGCCTTCATGGAAATCTCCCTGATTAGACGATCCTTCTCCAAAGGTGACAAAGGTGACAAGATCTTCTCCTGACATCCTCCCGGCCAGCGCCACACCAACAGCATGGGGAACTTGGGTTGTGACCGGAGAGGAGCCGGTCACAATTCGGTTTTTCCTCTGCCCGAAATGTCCTGGCATTTGCCTGCCGCCTGAGTTTGGATCTTCCGCTTTCGCAAACCCTGACAGCATCAGTTCTTTTGCGGTCATGCCGAACGTTAACACGACGCCCATATCGCGGTAATATGGCAGAACATAGTCCTTGTCGCGATCAAGAGCAAATGCAGCTCCTACTTGGGCTGCCTCCTGGCCCTGGCACGAAATGACGAATGGTATTTTCCCCGCACGGTTCAGAAGCCACATACGCTCGTCGGTTCGGCGTGCTAAAAGCATCGTTTCATACATTTCCAATACTTTCTCATCGCTTAAGCCTAAGTCTTTATGACGATTTTCAGCCATTTTTTTACCTCCTGAAATTTATATGTAAATGAATTTCATAAAACAAAAGCCAACTATTATCAGCCATGAATGGCTTTGCCATCCACAGCAAGCGCGGCTTCACCGATTGCTTCGGAAAGGGTCGGGTGTGGATGAATCGTATGGCCGATCTCCCACGGTGTTGCAACAAGGACACGGGCGAGACCCGCTTCGGAAATCATATCCGTAACATGGGGGCCGATCATATGAACGCCTAGAATGTCGTTTGTTTCTTGATCAGCAACAATTTTGACAAATCCGTCAGCTTCACCAAACACTAATGCCTTGCCGATTGCCCGAAACGAGAATTTACCGACTTTGACAGTACGTCCTTTTTCTTTTGCTTCGTCCTCTGTATAACCAACACTTGCAACCTCCGGAGTACTGTAAATACATTTAGAGATGAGGCTATAATCGATCGGGACAGGATTTTCGCCGGCGATATGCTCAACAGCAATAATACCTTCATGTGACGCTACATGGGCTAGCTGGAGGCCGCCGATTACATCTCCGATTGCGTATATATGGGACTCCTTTGTTTGGAAATGTTCGTTTACCGAGATAAAACCATTTTCCAATTGAATATCTGTATTCTCCAAGCCGATTCCTTCTACATTTGACTGACGGCCGACTGAAACAAGCAGTTTGGCTGCAGTGAATTCTTTTTGCTCGCCTTTCACTTCTGCGGAAATCGTGACGTTTTCACCTTGTTGCATCGTTTCAGGAAGAACTTTCGCACTTGTAACAATCCGAACGCCCTTTTTCTTCATCAAACGCTGCATTTCTTTTGAGATTTCTTTATCTTCCGTTGGAATAATCCGATCTGCATATTCAATCACCGTTACTTCCGTCCCAAAGTCGGAAAGCATGGAAGCCCATTCAATTCCGATCACGCCGCCGCCGACAATGATGATTGATTCGGGAAGCGACTCCATGACAAGTGCTTCATCAGAGGTTAGCAGCAAATTGCCGTCAGCTTCCAGTCCCGGCAGTGTTCGAGGGCGGGAACCGGTCGCAACAATCACGTTCTTGGGAATGAGCATTTCATTTTCACTGCCGTTATTCATTTCAACCGAAATCGTTCCAGGCATTGGTGAAAAGATCGACGGTCCCAAAATCCGGCCAAGCCCTTCATACACATCTATTTTCCCTTTTTTCATAAGCTGCTGGACACCTTTATGGAGAGTATCGACGATTTTGTCTTTTCGATCTTGAACCTTTGCAAAATTGATGGTTACTTCGCTGGTCATGACACCGAATTCTTCCCCGCGTTTAGCTGTCGCAAAAACCTCTGCACTCCTGAGTAAAGCCTTGCTTGGGATACATCCTTTATGCAGGCATGTACCACCCAATTTCCCTTTTTCAACTATTGCCGTTTTCAATCCCAGTTGGGAAGCGCGGATCGCTGCTACATAACCACCCGTTCCGCCGCCGAGAATAACTAAATCGTATTCTTGAGTCAAGATTCTCTCCTCCTTATTGGACGCTCGCCTTATTTTTTGTGGCGCCAGGGTATGCCTTTACATCCTCTTCACCGCGAAGTACACGCAATGCTCCTTCAGCTAATGCTTGAAGTTCATTTTCACCGGGATGGACGATGACATCTGCGATCCAGTTGATTCTGTCACTGATTTGTTTTACAAAGCCTCTGCCATAAGCAAGACCGCCAGTTAAAATAATCGCATCGACTTTTCCGGCAAGGACTGCGCTCGCTGCGCCGATTTCTTTAGCGACCTGGTAGGCCATTGCCGAGTATACCAGCTCTGCTTGATTATTGCCTTTTTCAATCATTTTCTCCACTTTGACTGCATCGTTAGTTCCAAGATAACCAACAAGCCCCCCCTGGCCGATTAGTTTTTTCATCATTTCCTCACGATAAAAATCACCTGAATAGCAAAGTGCCACTAAATCTCCCGCCGGAACCGTCCCGGCCCGTTCAGGACTGAACGGCCCGTCTCCATGGAGCCCGTTGTTAACATCGATGACCTTTCCCTGTTTATGGACACCGACAGTAATGCCGCCGCCCATATGGGTAACAACTAAATTCAAAGTTCCGTATGTTCTTCCCAATTCTTTGGCTACTCGGCGGGCAACTGCTTTCTGGTTAAGCGCATGAAAAATGCTTTTTCTTTCAATTAAAGGCATACCTGAAATACGCGCGATCGGCTCTAGTTCATCGACGACTACTGGATCGACAATATAGGAGGGAATATTGAGCCCGCTCGCGATTTCAAAAGCGAGAATACCGCCTAAATTTGAGGCATGCTGCCCTGCATACCCTGCTCTTAAATCGGAAAGCATCTGTTCGTTTACAGCATATGTACCACCCTCAATCGGCCGAAGCAAGCCCCCGCGCCCGCAAACTGCAGTGAGCTTCGAAATGTTAATTCCCTCGATGTCAAGTGTTTCCAAGATTGTATTTTTGCGAAATTGATATTGATCAATCGTGCTATCGTATAGATTAATCACGTCTGCTTCATGGCGAATCGTTTTTTCGAAAACAGATATTTCATTATCGAAAACACCAATCTTCGTTGACGTCGATCCCGGGTTGATTACGAGAATTCGATATTCCTTTTCTGGCAACATCTAAACCTCCAATTAATAAGAATAAGCAGCTTCTGTGAATACTCTTATTCTTATTTAAGGTGTATCCTCAAAAAGGGAAAGACGCTGAAATGAATATTCAGCGTTCAATCCCCTTCTTCTTAAATGGCCGAGACTGGCCAAGCTTCAAAAAATTGTCTCCGCGGGCGCTTCCGCTTTTCGTACTACCTGCGGCTCAGGATGTGATGGCCGTTTTGCAGGAATTGGCTGCGGGAGTTTTGCATTCTGCTGATGCGTTCTTCCGCCATACGATCCGCTGCTTTATACGTTGGAATTCCATCCCGTTTCGCAATTTCGATGACTTTTTCGATATTGTTATAGATCATTTCAACTTTTTTCATGGCTCTTTCATGGTTATATCCGTAAAGCTCATCAGCAACATTTATCACGCCGCCGGCATTAATAACATAATCAGGCGCATAAACAATTCCCATTTCGTGGATGATATCACCGTGGCGTGTGTCTTTTAGTTGATTATTAGCTGCCCCGGCAATCACTTTTGCTTTAATTTTCGGGATCGTTTCATCATTGATTACTGCACCTAAAGCGCAGGGAGCATAAATATCGCATTCCACACTGTAAATATCGTTAATATCAACCGCTCTGGCGCCGAATTCCTCAACGGCACGCTGAACTGCTTCTTTATTAATATCAGTAACAATTAATTGGGCGCCTTCTTCATGGAGGTGGCGACACAGAGTATAGGCAACATTTCCTACTCCCTGGACAGCGACGACTTTCCCCTCCAAAGAATCCGTCCCGAAAGCTTCTTTAGCAGCTGCCTTCATTCCGCGGTAGACGCCGTAAGCCGTAACCGGTGAAGGATTCCCTGAAGAGCCAAAAGCAGGCGAAATTCCCGTAACATAATCCGTTTCTTCATGAATCAAGTCCATGTCGGCAACGGTTGTGCCCACATCCTCAGCTGTAATGTAGCGTCCATTTAGGCCCTGAATATAGCGGCCAAACGCCCGGAACATTTCTTCATTTTTATCTTTACGGGGATCACCGATAATAACCGTTTTCCCGCCGCCAAGGTTTAGCCCTGCAGCTGCATTTTTATAGGTCATGCCGCGGGCAAGGCGGAGTGCATCCTCGATCGCCGCTTCCTCTGAATCATATGTCCACATCCGTGTTCCGCCTAAAGCAGGGCCTAACGTTGTATCGTGGATCGCAATGATTGCTTTTAACCCGGATTGCTTATCCTGGCAGAATACTACTTGCTCGTAATCATATTGTTCTAAGTACTTGAAGATTTCCATTAATACTTCCTCCCCATCATGTCAAAAAGTCTATTTAGAAGCAGAACAGAGAGCGAGAGCAAGAGAATAAAGCTTGCTTTCAGCTGAATCAGTTCTTGAGGTTAAAACAATTGGAGCTTTGGCGCCCGCAATCACAGCACCGACTTTTGCTTTTGCAAAATAAATAAGCGATTTGTATAGGATATTTCCCGCCTCAATTGTCGGGACTAACAAAATATCGGCTTGTCCGGCAACCTGCCCGCTTATGCCTTTGTGCTCTGCCGCAAACACGGAAACGGCGTTATCCAAAGCCAGTGGCCCGTCAACAACGCAGCCACCAATTTGGCCCCGCTTGTTCATCGCGGTTAAAGCAGCCGCATCCAGTGTCGCTTGCATGGCAGGATTAACCGTCTCTACCGCAGCAAGCGGAGCAACCTTTGGTGTGTCAATCCCGATTTGCCTCGCGATTGCAACGGCATTTTTGATGATTTCTGCTTTTTGCTGAAGATCAGGCGCGATATTCATTCCGGTATCAGTAATAATCGTAAACCGTTCATATCCCGGCACTTCAAAGACAGCTACATGAGAGAGAACACCTCCCGTCCTCAAACCATATTCCTTGTTCAAAACCGCTTTGAGGATTGTTGCTGTCGGCACATCGCCTTTCATTAATACATTTGCTTCATTAAGCTTTACGGCTTTCACCGCATTCTCGGCGGCAATTGCTTTGGAGCGTGCATGAATGATCTTTATTTTACTATTTTTCATTGCGCCGGGGTCTATTTTATCGAAAATCGACACAATCTCTTCTTTATCCCCAAATAACAGGAAATTGGCGAGATTACGTTCAATTGCACCGACAACCGCTTCAATCGCTTCTTCATCTTCTGCCGCAGCAACTGCGACCGTTTGATTTTCAATTTCGGTTGCCTTTCTGAGAAGTGAATCCAGCTCCATACATTTCTCAATCCCTTCAATCCTAAAGCTATTAACTTACACATATCTATGCAAGAAATATGCCAACTTAAAAAACTGATGAAAACGTTTTATTCACTATAATAAAGCGTGAAAAAAATTTCATAGTATGAAATTTATTGCATGCTATCTATTGCAAGTTGATGCCGCTCCAGCTTGTAATACAAATTCCTTACGGATATTCCGAGCACCTTTGCCGCCAGCGTTTTATTGCCATTGGCCTGCTCCAATGCTTGTTCAATCAGTTTCTTTTCATATTGCTCCATTCGTTCGTTTAAAGAACCTGCCTGTTGAAACGAGTGTTTTAAGACAGGGAGATCACTTGTTTCATTGAACTTTCCCTTTAACTCCGGCAAATGGTTCGTGTCTATTTCTTGTTCTGTATAATACATGAAAATGATCGCCCGACCGAGAATGTTTTCAAGCTCCCTGACATTTCCGGGCCAATCATAGCTCATTAAATAGTTCATCGCGTCAGCGGAAATCGATTCTACATTTCGTCCGTAATCCTGATTGATTTTATGAATCAGCCGCTCGCATAAAGAAGGAATATCGCCCTTCCTCCGCCTTAATGGCGGAATATGAATCGGCATCCGGTTCAGGCGGTAGTATAAGTCTTCCCGAAAAGTTCCGTTCGCAATGCCTTTTTCCAAATTTACATTTGTTGCGGCGATTATTCTTACATTGATCGGAATCGACTTTGTGCCTCCTACCCGCGTGATCTCCTTCTCTTGCAAAACCCTTAATAGCTTTGCCTGGGTATTTCCCGATAGCTCACCGATTTCATCGAGAAAAATACTGCCATTATTCGCTTCCTCAAAAAACCCTCTTTTACCTCCCCGCTTCGCACCTGAAAAGGCACCCTCTTCGTAACCGAACAGTTCACTTTCAAGCAAGGATTCCGATAACGCCGCACAATTTACGCGAATAAACTTGTTATACTTCCGATCACTGGCGTTATGGATGGCATGGGCAAACAGTTCCTTCCCCGTTCCTGACTCCCCGCGCAACAGAACAGTGGCAGGTGTTTTTGCACCGAGCTTTGCCTGATCTATAGCCAGCTGCATTTCATCAGACTTACCAATGATATCCTCAAAAGAATATTTTGCCTCAAGCGTCCGGATGATTTGCCTGGCCCGATTCAACTCGCGATTCAAACTTAGGATTTCGGACACATCGTGAATAACACCGACGCTCCCTTTCAGTTTTCCGTTTACAATAATCGGGGCTACGTTGACAACGACTTCCTTCCTGTTCGGACCGACCCGCATCGCAGCACCCCTGATAGCTCGGCGGGTTTGCAGAACTTTCATATGGATGCTTTCGCCTTCAGAAATATCTGCGGTCGCAGGCTGTCCGATTACCTCATCCACGGTCAGTCCGGTTATCCTTGTATAAGCCGGATTAATGAGTATGCCCCTGCCCGCTTCATCGACAACAGATATGGCATCATCACTGGAATGAATGATTGCCTCGAGCATCGTCTGAATCTCTTTTAAATTCGTTATTTCTTCAGCGAGGTTCACGACTTCGGTAATATCCTGAAAAACAGAAAACGCGCCGATTAGCTGCTCTTTTTCATCGATTATCGGAATACGCGTCGCGATAATTTTTGCACCGTTTTTTAAGAGAAGCTTCCGGTTTGCTTCAATTCTTCTCGTATGTAAAACCCCCGGCAGCTCACTGGCGGCAATCACTTCATGGATATGCCTGCCAAGGGCGAATTCACGGCTGACTCCAGTAATTTTCTCAGCACTTTTGTTAAAAAGAATAACATTTTCGTCGGTATTGATCACAACCATGCCATCTTCAGTAGAATTAAAAATAAGATCGTGCTTATACGTTTCATTGCGGAATGTCTCAACAAGTTCTTCTTTTTCTTCGAGCAGGCTTGACAGCAAGAAGGCCACACTGCCGGGAATCAATACCGCTTGCTTGCCGCGGGCATCACGGAGCGCTGTAAACACTTGATCATTTCCGGTCACTTCAATAATGACATCAATATTGTCGGCAATATGCGGTTTCCAATCGGAATCTGTCGTGATCCCTTCATCTTTTGCGTAGCGAAGTCCAGGTGCGGCTGGATCTATATCAATTACAGCCTTTACATCCAGAATAGCCGTTTCTTTTAAAATTTTTAAAATGGCTGTACCGCCTTTTCCCGCGCCGACAATCATGGCAGTTTGCATATGGACTCCTTTCTTCACGCAGAATCAAGAAATATTTTTCAGGCTAGTTTTGCAACTTTTTTCATATTCATTTTACCTTGAACAGTTAACCTTGACAAATTCGGTGGATGATTTATTATTTTCGTGAGGGCAAGAAGTGAAGGGAATGTCTATGAGCAGAATAATCGCATTAATCATTATGTTGATTCCCGGGGTATTTGCGGCGGTTGGAATAAAATTAATGAGGGATATGGTATTCGGGATTTTGCAGGAGCCGTTTCCTTTTTTGTGGCTGCAATTTTTGGCCGGATTGCTGTTTTTTCTGGCAGGACTTGGCTTTGTTGCAGGTTTTATTTTACATCGGGACCGAAAAAGAAATAAAGTCCAGCAAAGATTTCGAAATGAAAATTCCCGGATAAAAGCAGGTGCCGAACAACATCAAAAGAAATAAGAAAGAGCTTTGTTAAACATGACAAGGCTCTTTTCTGTGTTATTAAAGGTTATTTTTTTGTAGCTCATTTTTAATTTTACTGGCCTTGACAGGTTCATCGGTAAAAAACGCCGAGCACCCTGCCGTAAACAGCCGTTTCATATCTGCTTCTTTATTGACGGTATATGGCCTTACGGCGATGCCATTTTCAATGCTTTCTTTAATAATTGCATCAGGAGCGGCCACCAGTGCCGGGTGAATTCCCTTAGCCCTGATCGACTGCGCATAAACCCAGGGCATATATAATCCTGAAGAATAAAGAGGCGCAATCTCTATTTCCGGGGCAAGCCGATAACTATGTATAATGCTATAATGATTAAAAGAAGAAATAATTATCCGGCTTGACAGCCCGAAGCTGCGGACAAGCTCAATCACCTTCTCTTCCATACCTGGATATGGAATAAGGCCGTTTTTCAATTCGATGTTGCAAATAAGCTGATTCGTTGTCAACCACTCCAGCAGTTCTTTCAAAGCAGGAATCCGTTCGATGCCGGAGAATTTTTTATGCGAAAAAGCGGCATTGAGCTTGCGGATTTCATCGTAGGTGAAATCCTTTACTAGTCCTTGACCATCGGTATGACTGTCAACCCGTTCATCGTGGATAATCACTGCTTCACCGTCTTTTGTAAGCTGCACGTCAATTTCAATTCCGTCCGCACCGGCTTTTTCTGCTTCATCAAATGCTATCATCGTATTCTCCGGAAACAATGCCGAATAGCCGCGATGGGCAAAAATCTGTGTCATACATTCACGTACCTTTCATGATAGGAGGATATTTTATGAAACCACTGCAAATCAGCGCTGAAACAGCCGTTAAAATTGCCGAAAAGCTGAATATCCCTGTAGAACAAGTTATGCATCTGCCACAACATATTTTAATGCAAAAACTAATCGAAATCGAGAAGGGAACCAAGAAATAGGCTAGCGAAAAAGATGCTGAAATTAACTTCAGCATCTTTTTCTTTACTCATGATGGAGTATATTACCCGTGGCATAAAAAGTGCCGTGGGAAGTAGAATGAATCCTTTTAATCATGCTTTTAATTTGGATCACTGTTTCAGGATAGGCGGTCACTCCCACCGTAACTTCGCCTTCCCCCTTCGTCTCCAGCAATGATAATAGTGATGTTCGCTTCTGATCCAATTCATTAAGCTTGTCAAGCTCTTTCTCATAATTGGACTTTGTCAGTGCATATTGATTTTTTTTCTGTTCATTTAACTGATCCAACACACTTTCATATGATGAGATCTGCTGAGCGTAACGTTCGGCATGGAGAGTTGCCATATCATATTCTGGAACCAGTCCCGCCAATTCCGTTTCAATTGATGCTCTGTTGAATCCTTCTACATGAATCATCGTTTTCCTCTCAAGATGGTTGCCGACGATGCCTGCCACCACCTTCCCCTTTGCTTCGATGACTCCGCCAATCAACTTCCCTTTTTTCTCATGGGCCAATACGTTTTTGGCGATTAAGAAGCAGCCTACCGAATAATAGGCGATCATAATATTTTCACCAGCCTGAAGCGTACACTCATTTGCATGCTTTATAAAAATGTTCTTCGCCGCTCTGATCTTAGTTTTTCCTTTGCCAAAGGCCCCGCCTTTAATAAAGATGTCACCGTTCCTTGATGTGACAGACTCGACCCCGCTTAAGCCCATTGCCCCGAGAATCGAGATGTCCTTATCCGCAGTCACGGAAAAACCCTCCATAATAATCCCTTTAATCGTAATATTTCCGTTAAAATCAATATTTCCAGTTTCTAAACCAACATCGCCATTAACAACCAAATGATCCCCAACGGCAATCCGGTTTCCCTTTTTTTCAACAACCCCTTTAACAAGGGCACGGAGAACAATTACTCCGTCCTCTTCATATTCCATGACTGTTTTTGCATCGTATAAAAGTTTCCTGTCTTTCCCCTTTTTCGGATGCAGTATTTCTCCAAATATAGTTCTCCCTGGCAGTCCATCTGTCGGATCATGCTTTTCCCCGAGCCAATCCCCTTTATCTACTTCATCTAAAAAATGCATATCAAAAAAATCAGCTTTACCATCTTCTTTAATCGATGGTTTTCGTTCAGACGGCTGAAAATAGATAAGCTGTGCGTCTTGTCCATCCACCGCTTCGGTTCCGGCCGCAACAGTAATATCTTTTTGGACTTTCAGCTCATGGTCAATAACATGCTCAAGAATTCCTTCACAAATTCCCCTTGCTTCGAGCATGTTTCTAATTTCAGCTTTTATACTTTTAAGATTTTCTTTTAAATGCTGTTCTGTACAATTTATCCTTATCTTTACTGTCATGCTGTCTCTGGAGATCTCCAGGTCAACCGGCGGTTTTATTTCGCCAATCTCCAGCTTTTCACAATAGCCGGCGCTTAAGGCATCCTTTAAAGGCAGAAATTTTGTGATCGATATTTGCGGCAGCGCTTGCAAGGTTCGATCCAGCTTCACAAATGTCATCCCGCTTTTAAAAACCGTTATAAAAACGGAACCGCTTTCTTCTTCAAGTAATATGGTCTCATCTCTGTATAGTTCCATAGTAACCCCTACCAACTAATGCTTTTTCTTCAAGTATATACGAAAAGGAAAATTTTGCAGTAAAATGTTTATAAAATTGATGAAAAATTGCTTGCTGGACATGATTTATCCACAATAATTGTGAAAACTTGCAGAAAATCTCCGTTATTCCTCCTCCAAATACCTATACTTCTATTTTCACGCAATATTCAGATAATACAAGACGCTTTTTTAGAGGTCTCCCCAGTGTTGTTCCATAGTCAGAGTATAGGCTTTTCCCTTCCTGCAGCATCTAGCTTTGAGCCACTATGCATAAAAGCCGCCTGATTTGGCGGCTTATTTCAAAACTTGTTCAATAATATTCATTCATTTACGGCGGTTTGGCAGTGATCAAATGTGATTATGCAGATTGTTTCTTCTCAGCAACTCCTTCCGCTGTTTGGTGAAGGCTCTTCGTCTTTTTGATTTTTGGTACTGGAATAATAAAGCCGCTAAGCGGGATAAACTGCAGAACTCGAATGAAAACGACCGCTATTATCATAACTGCAATAAACATAAAGACGACATAATTTGCATTCCAATAATGTTCCGGAAGATGCCGTGCAAACAGATATAAGATCATTGGATGAATCAAATAAATTCCCATCGAATATTGGCCAATCAAGTATAGAGGCTTTTTGATCACGTTCCATCTAGCCAGAAGCGGATAAATTCCAATTGTTGCAATACAAAGCAACGGGATATTTGCCAGATTTGAAAGTCTTCGATTGGAAACAAAGCCATTCACCATATATTCCACTACTGCACCTGCTGAAACGATCAATGCTAGAGCTAGCATCTGCCACGGCCGTTTCGTTGCAAAGTTCACAATTTCATCCCAGAAGTAGGCAAGAAATCCGCCAAACGCAAAGTAAAAAATCCAGATAGGCATAAATGACTTACTAGCCAGGAATTCCCCAATTGCCCCTTCTATACCAGGACTAAATCCATAAAGATTATAGCTGATTAATAAGGCAATAAACGCAAACACCAACAATAGAGTTTGGGTACGAAATAACTTTTGAATGAATGGAAAGATCAAATAAAATTGAACTACTATAGCAACAAAATACAGGTGATAGAAGGAATCGCCCAATAAAATTTTCTTGACTTCCGCTCCGTAGTCGCCTAATGCCTGATTGTCGTAATAGTAAAGAAGATAACGATAAGCGAGGCTCCAGATAAGAAATGGAATTATAATCTTGGACAGACGTGTTTTCAGGAACCTGCCTAGTGCAAATCCTCTTCTTTTCACCTGATAAAAAAGCAGAAAGCCACTAATAACAGCGAAAATAGGGGTGCCAAATCGTCCGATTTGATTAAGAAAATAGGTAAACCAGGTCCATGTCTCTTGAGTCATTCCATAGTTCGTAGCAGAAACATGCACTCCGACAACCGACAGACATGCAAATGCACGCAAAAAATGAATCTCGTAAATATATTTCTTACCCTCTTTGCTGGGACGCCGTGATTCAGCAGACATTGATGTTCTTCCTCCCTTATTCTCAAATTCAACCCTCATTTTAATTCAAAAACATATAAAGATGTGGACGTTTATAAAAGTCTAGTCTTTTGTCTTGGATTCAAAACAGGACCAAAGGATGCATATAATTTTTATGTAAACGCTGTATTAGTATAAACAGTCAGTAAGCATTTTTTCCTAATACAATTTGGCAACGAAAATTCGGTTAAAAGGGCATAGTTTATTCCAAATTATTCATTTCTGCATTTTTTTAGGGACATACGTTTTGGAATAGAAGCCTTAGTAACAGGAATTTCTTTCATCATTTCATTACCTTTCAACGCTGTGTACAGGGAACAGATAGATAATTACTCCCAACTGAATGTAATGAGATATTCATCAAAATCCGATGTAATAATATTGTTGGATCCTTGTTATTGCCTTTGAATTTTTAACCCTTAAAATAAAGAGCAAAGCCTGTTAAAGAATCAGTTAAATTTTTCATCTTATTTGTTTTATAAAAAGGGAGTATTAATAGTGGTTAAGAAATTCGGTGTTTATGTTTTTATAATAGGATTATCCTTCTTCCTGTTTCCCCTCTTCTCAAAAGATGAGACGGTTTTATTGAACGTAAAGGATTATGGAGCTGTCGGGGATGGAGTTTCCGATGATACAAAAGCGTTACAAAAAGCGTTGCAAGATGGCGCTGGCCATATCATTTACTTTCCTGACGGTGAATATAAAATAACGAAAGAATTACAAATTAAGGGTCACACAGAGATGTACGGGAGCTATGCTATACTAAAAACCTCTTCTGCCCTGAAAACCGTTATGAGGGTTAAAGGCTCGAATATTCGTATTCGCAACCTAACAGTCGACGGAAATAATACATCTTTGCGGGGAATTACTATTGAGGAAGGTTCCAGCAATGTATTCATTGTCAAAAGTATCATTAAAAATTTCACGCAGCCAAATCACCGCTCATTATTCCGATTAACGGTAAGTGCGATTAGAATTCAAGGTGGAACTAGAAATATCGTATTGGACCATAACAAAATCGAAAATGTGATGGCCAGAAACCCTGTAAAAGGCTGGGGGCATTTTGTTGCGAGAGGAATTCTAATCAGCCCAGCTTATAAGAAACAAGCCGCAACTAAAAATATAAAAATCAGCAACTCAACTTTCAAAGAAATCGGCCCAAAAGATGATGGCGATGCGATTGTCATCCAGGGCTTTAACGAAAGAGTGAACCTGCAAATCTTAAATAATTCTTTTTCAAATATTTATAAAAGAGCGATTAAGATACAATCACCCGGAGTGCTCATCAAAGGAAATGAAATATTTAACAGCTTTTTTCAAAATAACTTCTATAGCACATATTCAGAGGAGAAAGAGTATGACATGTGGGCTGCTATATCCGTTTATGCGAACCACGTGACCATCTCACATAACAAAATCGCTGGAGTGGGGAACTACGCAAGAATTATTGATGTAGCTAACGCAAGTGATGTACATATCATTAAAAATTATCTAAGAAATGGAGGGAAGGGATCCTACAATCATTCGTCTATAATTGCTATTACCTCAAATAATTCAAAGCGAGCAATAAAAAACTTCACTATCTTGCACAATGTATTGGTTAATGGCCGATATGGAGTGTATGCGAATAGTAACATACCAGGGTTAAAGGAATTGAACAATAAAATCGTCAATGTAAAATACCGCTAATATCTACCGGACTCAGGCAGTATAATAACAAAGCAGGATACTATCTGATGATTCAGCGAAAGTAAAATATTGACTTTCTTTAAGTCAGTAAATTTTTTAAATGCCGCCATATGGCTAAAAAAATAGAAAGACCAGTGAGAAAATGTCATTGGTCTTTCGTTGAGGCCATCGGATAATGTGAAGTTGGATTGTAAATTTAAAGCTAACCACCTTTATCCTTACACTTCAAAAAGCTTTATGCTTAGTCTAAGTTTGTCAGCCAGCATTGCGATAAACCCACTATTGAACAAAGAGTTGGTTTTCAGAAAATTGGTTTGTTTGCAATAACCCCAACCCGATATCCTAACCCTTTCAAGAAGCCTTATGCTCAAGTCTAAGCTTGTCAGCGACCATTGCGATGAATTCGGAATTGGTTGGTTTTGCTTTTGTCATGCTGACGGTGTAGCCGAAAAGAGATGAAATGGATTCGATGTTGCCTCTGCTCCAGGCGACTTCAATCGCATGGCGGATCGCCCGTTCTACACGGCTTGCTGTAGTGTTGAATTTCTTGGCGATATCGGGATATAACACTTTCGTAATTGAGCCAAGGAGTTCGATATCATTGTAAACCATGGAAATGGCTTCACGTAAGTACATGTAGCCTTTGATATGGGCTGGGACACCGATTTCATGGATAATGCTTGTGATGCTTGCGTCAAGATTTTTCGGCTTTTGTTCAGCAGACGACCGATAATTTGAGGAAAACGATTTTCTAACCATATTGGTTGATTTTCCGCTGACCTGGCGAATATGGTTTGCCAAATTTTCCATATCAAAAGGCTTCAAAATAAAATATGATGCGCCAAGTTCAACAGCTTTCGTTGTGACATCTTCCTGTCCGAAAGCGGTAAGCATGATGACATTAAGAGCAGGATTTGTCTTCATCTCTCGGACCTTTTCCAACACAGCAAGGCCGTCCAAATGAGGCATGATAATATCTAAAACTAAAACGTCCGGTTTAGTTTCCTCTACAATTTCAAGGCACTCCTGACCGTTATGCGCTACACCGACTACTTCCATATCCTCTTGGGAAGAAATATATTCCTCTAATAGTCCAACAAGCTCCCTGTTGTCGTCTACAACACAAACTTTAATTTTTTTCACTTCTTGTTCCTCCTTGACTCCATTATGGTCTCTTTTTCTAACCGCTGCTAATTTCTATTCTAAATGACAAATTCGACAATGCAACCCAAATTCCTTTTGTTTTTTAATATTTTCTGAAAAAGGGCATAAAATCATATTTTTTCTTTAAAATTCTTTCTTTTTCGACGGATTTCACCAGTTTTCATATTAGGAGTCGACTCTTTGTCGAAAAATCTTCATTTTTTTTGCGATGGAGCGCACATAATAAAAGATAGGCAGGATAACCTGCCTATTTAAAGAGCCAAAAGGATCATTATCAATTTGTGCTTAACTTGCTTTTTGCTTGGGTTGCTCATATATATCGATGTCCGCTTCGTTTAGCATCCATTCAATGTGAACACCGTAGCCGGATGTTGGATCATTAACGAACACGTGTGTGACAGCGCCAATTAGCTTTCCATCCTGGATGATCGGGCTCCCGCTCATTCCCTGGACGATTCCGCCCGTTTTTTCGAGCAGCTTTGGATCTGTTACTTTAATAACCATTCCTTTCGTCGCCGGAAATTTTTGCGGAATTGTGCTAACAATTTCGATGTCAAACAGGTTGACCTCGTCAGTGTCGACCACCGTTAAGATTTTTGCAGGCCCTTCTTTAACTTGATGTGATAATGCAATCGGCAATGGCTCGTCATAAACACCATTTTCAATATCTTTATTCAACTTGCCAAAAATCCCAAAAGGACTGTTTCTGTTTATGTTTCCGATTACTTCCCGATCAGTTGAAAACTGCGCGAGTTTTTCGCCGGGATCTCCATTGCTTCCTTTTTCAATAGAAGTAACAGTTGATCGGACAATTTGCCCATCTTCCACCACAATCGGCTTTTTTGTATCCATGTCGGAAATGACGTGCCCCAACGCACCATACTTTTTTGATTCGGGGTGATAAAAAGTCATCGTGCCGATTCCAGCCGCTGAATCCCGGATATAAAGGCCAAGCTTATAGGAGTTCTCGCCTTTTTCCTGAGTGGGCTTTAATTGTGCGCTTATCTTGTCATTCTCGCGGTTAATCGTGATATTAAGTGGTTGACCATTTTTTCCCGCATTCTGAACAACCGGGCCAACGTCCGCCATTTTCTCTATTGGCGTGCCGTTTATTTCAGTGATAATATCGCCAACCCTTATTCCGGCAGCTTCTCCCGGCGACGCTTTCCCTGCCGGGGTTTCAACCTGGTGATGGCCTACAACTAACACACCAACCGTATTTAACTTCACTCCGATCGACTGGCCGCCCGGGTAAACTTTAAAATCCTTTAAAACATCAACATCAACTTTTTTAATGGGAAAACCCGCCAGTTCGAGGATCATCTCATTTTTTCCATATTCCTTTGCTTCGAGCGAGACTGAATCCTGATCTTGAACAAGGTTAAGATTTGAGCTATCTGAAGACAAACCAGCCGATACTGTCACAGCCTTTGGCAGATCGATCTGTTGTCCTTCAAAAATGGTAAGTTGTTTTGGAATTGACAAATATTCATGAACGGGTTTTAAAAATCCGATGGCAATTAATGAAACAAGGAGAATTCCACCAATTATCTTTCTGAGATGCTCATATATCAAATTTTTCACTCTCCTCGCTTCTAGTCCACACACTCGTTAAAAATGGCTACATCTATAATTTTGCCTGCTTGAGAGGCATTTATAACCGATGGAAATTAAAGTTTTTATCCATTTGGCAGGAATGATCTTTATAAAAAAAGAAAAGCTACCCGTATGGATAGCTTTTAATTTGCCATTTTCAGTTCGTTTGCGAGCTGCAACAGCTCTTCGGCATGCTGTTTGGTCAAATCGGTAATTTCAACGCCGGAAATCATTCGCCCGATTTCTTTAATTTTTTCGGGTATGGTGAGCGGGGTGACTGTCGTTTTTGTCCGTCCCGCTTTCGTTTTCTTGGCAATAAACAGGTGTGTATCCGCCATTGCTGCCACTTGCGGCAGGTGTGATATGCAAAGCACTTGAGAGTTCACGGATACTTTATAAATTTTTTCGGCTATTGCCTGGGCCACTCGGCCGCTTACACCGGTATCCACTTCATCAAATATGATTGATGTAACCCCCTGGTGTTTCGAAAAAATGCTTTTCAAAGCAAGCATAATTCGCGAAAGCTCGCCACCTGAGGCGATTTTTGAAAGGGGTTTGAGCGGTTCCCCCGGATTTGTTGAGATGAAAAACTCGGCCTTATCTGAACCGTTTTTCGTGAATCCATCTCCTGCTGTGCCGAATTTTATCTCAAAAACCGTTTTTTCCATGTAGAGTTCTTTTAATTCTTTCATGATCAGTTTTGTCAGCTTTTTTGCCCAGCTTTTACGAAGATCGGTCAGCTGTTTTGCTTCTAATTTTAAATCCTTTCGCAGCGATGAAAGCTCTTGTTCCAATTGGCCGATATGCGTCTCCTTGTTTTGCAGCGTTTCCAGTTCTTCTTCAATCTTTGCTGCATATTCGAGAATTTCAGCAATAGTACTTCCATATTTGCGTTTTAACCCATTGATTTCAGTCAATCGTTCTTCAATTTCATTTAAGCGGCGCGGATCAAACTCGAGGAGCTCAAGTTCATTGCGAAGTGACGTTGAAACGTCTTCAAGGGCATAAAAACTAGCCGATACGGTTTCATACATTTCCTTATAAGCCGGGTCAAGATCTGCTGCATCCTGCAAATGCCCCATCACAAGCCCAATCCAATCAAGCCCCTTTTGTTCGCTTTGCAGGGCCATATATCCTGATTGAACTGCCGCAAAGATCCGTTCGAAGTTCCCCAGCTTTTGTTTTTCTTCAAAAAGCTCTTCATCTTCATTTACCTGCAAATTGGCAGCCTGGATTTCCTCGAACTGAAATTGGAGTAAATCGAGACGGTGTGCCATCTGCTGTTCGTTTTCACTTAAATTTTTCAACTTCCGCTGTGTCGTGTCATAAGCGCGGTATACTTGCCGGTAATCTTCAAGAGCAGCAGCAATCTCGTCGGCACCGAACTGGTCAAGTAACGAAATATGCATCGTTTCATCCATAAGCTCCTGATGCTCGTGCTGCCCATGAATATCAATCAGCGTGCTGCCAATTTCCCTCAACGTCGAAATCGTAACAAGTTTGCCGTTTATGCGGCAGACACTTTTACCGTTTTTGGCTATATCACGACGAAGGATCACCATTCCTTCTTCAATCTCCAGTCCAAATGCTTTTGCCTTTTCATAGCATGGGTGCTTCTCATCATCGAGCAGAAACAGCCCTTCAATCTCGGCCTTCTCTTCGCCATGACGAACAAATTCTGCTGAGCCCCTGCCGCCGACAAGCAAATGTACAGCATCGATAATGATCGATTTCCCTGCGCCCGTTTCACCTGTTAGCACAGTCAAACCTTTTTGAAACGGGATCGATATGGCTTCGATGATTGCGAAATTTTTTATGGACAGTTCATTTAACAAAGTCGTCACCTCGGTTAGAGCATTTCAAGAAAACGGTCTGAAATAGCTTTTGTGTCTTCAGGTGACCTGCAAATGATTAAGATTGTATCATCACCGCAGATCGTTCCAAGTATTTCTTCCCAGTCAAGATTGTCAATTAATGCGCCAATCGCCATCGCATTGCCCGGCAGTGTTTTCATTACCAGCAAATGCCCGGCATTATCGATCCGCACAAATGCATCCATTAGCGATCTTTTTAGCTTTTGCAGTGGATTGAACCTTTGATCTGCTGGCAAGCTGTATTTATACCTGCCATCCATTAACGGCACTTTCACTAAGTGCAGCTCTTTAATATCGCGGGAAACGGTTGCCTGGGTTACATTAAAACCTGCGCGTTTCAACCGGTCAACAAGGTCGTCCTGGGTTTCTATATCGTTGTTTGTAATCAGGTCACGTATCTTAATATGGCGCTGTCCTTTATTCATTCCTATCACCTCAAAAGCGAATCGTAACAGTCTTTTCATTTTCTATTATTTATGTTAGCCCATTTCTGTTAACTTGTACATTTTTTCTTAAAAATCGACACTGATTATTCACTGCTTAGCGACTAAAGTCGTTTTGCCATGTTTAGTTTCATACAGTTAACCGGATTTGAAACCGAACCGAATCGACAAAAAAAGGAATAAGCATATCGCTCATTCCTCGGCAGCTTGTTTTGACTTCAATTCAGCATGGGCCTCCTCAACCACCTTGGCCGGTGGGATTACGAGTTCATTCTTCCCTATTTCCTGTTCACCTTCCCAATAAAGATGCAGCAGAAATTCGATATTGCCATCGCCGCCAGTGATGGGTGAGTAAGAAAGGTTTTTAACATTAAAGCCAATACTCAGTGAAAAATCAATGATTTTTTCAAGGACGCTCTCATGGACTTTTTTATCCCGGACAATTCCCTTTTTTCCAACCTGGTCTTTTCCTGCCTCGAATTGGGGTTTGACAAGGGCAATCACATTGCTGCCGTTCACAAGCAATGTCTTTAGGACGGGTAAAATTAATGTCAGGGAAATAAATGAAACATCGATCGTTGCGAAGCTTGGCATTTCCCCCTGTAAATCTGCGGGGGTAACATAGCGAAAGTTTGTCCGTTCCATCACGACGACCCGCTCATCCTGGCGCAATTTCCAGGCGAGCTGGTTATAGCCGACGTCCAATGCGTACGAAAGCCTGGCTCCATTTTGCAGGGCGCAATCTGTAAAGCCCCCGGTCGATGAACCGATGTCAAGCATTACGCGGTCACGGACATCGACATCGAATATTTTCAAAGCTTTTTCAAGCTTTAAGCCGCCTCTGCTCACATAAGGCAAGACGTTACCTTTTACCGTCAGCGGAAGGTCGGCATTCACTTTTTCGCCCGGCTTATCAAGGCGTTCCTCATTGCTGTACACAAGGCCCGCCATCACAGCACGCTTTGCCTTTTCCCGCGTATCGAACAAGCCTTTTTCTACAAGCAATACATCTAAGCGTTCTTTTTTGCTTTTCATCCCTTAAGCCCTTTTTTGTTTCTTTCTGGCGAGGATTTTCATTTTTTGTACGACATTCTCGACAGTCATCCCAATTTCCTTGAGGAGCTCTGACACACTTCCATGCTCAATAAATTCGTCTGGAATTCCCATCCGTTCAATCCTGGAGTTATGGTAGCCGTTATTATGGGCGAATTCCAGTACGGCGCTGCCAAAGCCCCCCTGTAAAACAGCTTCCTCAATGGTAAAGACTGGCATCGCATCACTGAGAATGCCTTTAAGCATTTTATCATCAAGAGGCTTGATAAACCTCGCATTGACCACTTTAACAGAGACTCCTTGTTTCTCGAGGATTGCAGCTGCTTCCATTGCCATCGGGATCGTTGTCCCGAATGTCAGGATCGCCGCATCTTCACCGTCTCTTAAAATCTCCCAGCTGCCGATTGGAATCGTCTGTAACTGTTCATCCATCGGAACGCCAATTCCGTTGCCGCGCGGGAACCGCATTGCAATTGGTCCGTTATCATATTTTATGGCGGTGTTTACCATATGCTGGCCTTCATTTTCATCCTTCGGCATCATCAAAACCATATTGGGAAGATGCCTCAAGAAGGCGATATCGAAAACACCCTGGTGGGTTTCGCCGTCCGCACCAACCAGCCCAGCCCGGTCAATGCCGATAAACACATTTAAGTTTTGCCGGCAAATATCGTGGACAACCTGGTCATACGCTCTCTGTAAAAAAGTTGAATAGATCGCCAAAAACGGTTTCATATTCTGGGTAGCAAGCCCTGCCGCAACTGTGGCAGCATGCTGCTCAGCAATCCCGACATCATACATCCGATCAGGAAACTCGCTTGCGAAACCTTCCAGTTTGGAACCGACTGGCATTGCCGGAGTGATCGCAACAATCCGTTCATCTTCTCGCGCTAATTGCCGGACGGTCTCGCTGACAAGCTTGCTCCATGCTGGAGGAGGATTAATCGGCTTGACAAAATCACCCGTTTCGATTTTATAAGAACCTGTGCCATGCCACGTTCCGATTTTATCGTTTTCAGCGGGTTGGTACCCTTTCCCCTTTTTTGTAATAACATGAAGCAGCACTGGTCCTTCAGTCTTTTTTGCATAGCTTAAATTCTCAAACAAATCCTCATAATTATGCCCATCAACAGGACCGAGATAAGTAAATCCCAATTCTTCAAAAAATATTCCGGAAACAAGTAAGTACTTCAAGCTATCCTTTACTCTTTCGGCAGTCGAGGCAAGGCGTCCGCCGACAGCCGGAATTTTCTTAAGAAGCATTTCAAGCTCGTCTTTGACCCATTGGTATTTGCCTGCTGTCCTTAATCGGCCCAGCACACTATGAAGTGCTCCGACATTCGGGGCAATCGACATTTCATTATCATTCAAGATCACGATCATATCTTTTTTTTCATGGCCGATATGGTTAAGCGCCTCGAGCGCCATCCCGCCTGTTAAAGCTCCGTCGCCAATCACCGGAATAATAAACGAATCGTCTTTTTTCAAGTCTCTGGCGATGGCCATCCCCATTGCTGCTGAAAGAGAGGTAGAGCTATGGCCTGTTTCCCATACATCGTGATCGCTTTCAATTCTTTTCGGAAAACCGCAAAGGCCTTTGAACTGGCGCAGGGTATCAAATTGCGAAGCCCGTCCTGTTAAAATTTTATGAACATACGACTGATGCCCTACATCCCAGATGATTTTATCCTTCGGGCTGTCAAAGCACTTGTGCAAAGCAATCGTTAATTCAACGACCCCGAGATTTGGGCCGATATGTCCTCCAGTTATTGAAAGCTTTTCAATTAAAAACTGGCGGATATCATCGCTGAGCGCTTCCAATTCTGTTGTTGACAGTTCTTTTAAGAATCCCGGGTCTTTAATTTTCATTAGATCCATGTTCGGATCACTCGCTTTCATCCCTATTTCGTTCGTAAATAGTTTAATTTCGATAAATGTCGACGCCCCGCACTTGTCGCGGCATAAATTCCTGTTTCGGGGTATAATCCAGTTCTGATCGATTATCGTTTTGGATCAGAGCCGTTGTTCATTCCCTCAAACAGGCACAAAGTTTTAAAAATAGCCGCTAACACCGGAGTGTAACGGCATACTGGCTTTTTAAATAAGCTTTTTTAGGTTCATTTAACTTGAGGTAACAGCTAATAAAGTAACCCAATTATATCATATGCCTATTTCCGCCTCAAATTTACTAATGGTTCCGGTCTGCAACCAAATCAGCAATGTCTTGCAGAAGGCTTGTATACAATATGGTTTCCTTTAGAGCCAATTTGGCTTTGTGAATATGCCCGGCTAGTTCCTGTTTTGCCCCTTCCATCGTCAGCAAAGAAGGATATGTACTTTTTTGGTTGTTCATATCACTGCCAATTGGTTTGCCAATCAGCTCCTCACTTCCTTCGAGGTCTAATATATCATCCCGAATTTGAAATGCAAGACCTAAATGGTAGGCATACCGGGTCAGCTTGTCAATAGTGGCTTTGTCAGCACCAGCCAACAACGCTCCGGCCAGCACGCTGTATATCAACAGCTTTCCAGTTTTGTGAACATGAATATATTCTAATTCTTCTTTAGTCAGTGCCTTTCCTTCGCCTTCAAGATCGGCTGCCTGGCCGCCGACCATGCCTTCTGCCCCTGCTGCCTTTGCGAATTCGATGATCAACTCAAGCTTTATATGAGACGAAGCGAATTGTTCCGGGGTTGCAGCGATGAGTTGAAAGCTATAGGTTAAAAGTGCGTCCCCTGCCAAAATCGCAAATGCTTCGCCGAAAACTTTGTGGCTGGTCGGTTTTCCTCTGCGCAAGTCATCATTGTCCATGCTTGGCAGATCGTCGTGGATCAGCGAATAGGTGTGAAGCATTTCAATCGCTGCAGCAGTGTTCAGTCCCTTTTGGCTCGCTTGCCCAAAGGCATGGAGCGTCGCAAACAGCAAAAGCGGACGAATCCGCTTCCCTCCCGCTTCGAGAGAGTAAAGCATCGCTTCCTTCATAATCGTTGGAGCCTCGATATCCTTTATCACTTTCCGCAACTGTTCTTCAAGGAGCTTTTTATGTTCAATTGCAAAAGAAGCAAGAGATTGATTGTTCAAAAGGCTATTCCTCCTCTTTGATGGAGAATGGTTCCGTCTTTCCTTCCTCAGTTAAAACCTGGGTCAGCTGTTCCTCCACGCTTTTCAATTTATCATGGCAAAGCTTTGAAAGCTCCATCCCTTCTTTATAGATCGAAATCGCCTCTTCAAGAGGGACGTCGCCCTCCTCCAACCGGTCCACGATTACTTCCAGTTTCTCCATCGCTTCCTCAAATGTAAGTTGTTTTTCAGCTGCCACTGTTCTCGCTCTCCTTTATGTCCATTATCCTGCAGTGCATATAGCCGTCTGCCATTTTGACTTCTATTGATTCGTCCTTTTTCACTGCCGCTATGCTTTTCACCAACTGGCCGTCATCTTTATAAACAAGACTATAGCCCCGGTTCATGATTTTCAAGGGACTTAAGGCTTCAAGTGTTGTTAGCATGCTGTGCAGATCCTTTTGCTTATTTGCATGAATGTTGCCCAATGCTTTCTTTAATGACCGGTTTGATCTTTTATAGTTGGCAACGGCTTCGCTTAATAGCTCGCGCGGATGGACGCGGTTCAGCCGCCCAAGCTCGCGCCGGTGCTGTTCCGATTTTAAGGCGAAAAGCTTTTGCGCTCCTTTTACGAGCTGTTCCCTCCGCTTATCGACCTGCTCGATTTTTTGCTCGTACAGCCTTTGCGGATAGCGGAAGGCGTAAGATTTTTGCATGCGGTTCAAGCGCTGATTTTGCGCAGCGACTTTTTCCTTCATCGCGCGCAGCAGTCTTGTCTGCCGATTCATAATCCTCTCCATTAAATCGTCTATATGCGGGACCGCTAGCTCTGCGGCGGCCGTTGGTGTCGGTGCACGCATATCGGCAACAAAATCGGCAATCGTATAATCCGTTTCATGTCCGACGGCGGAAATTACCGGAATGCGAGATTCGAAAATTGTTCTTGCGACAATTTCTTCATTAAAAGCCCACAGTTCTTCAATCGAACCTCCACCACGGCCGACGATCAGCACATCAATTTCGCTGTTGCCATTCGCCATTGCAATGGCCTTTGCAATCGACGGAGCTGCCTGCTCGCCCTGTACTAATGCAGGAATGAGGATAACGCTCGCAATCGGATAGCGGCGCTTCAGTGTTGTCAGAACATCGCGAATAGCCGCACCAGTTGGCGAGGTGATCACCCCTACTGTATGAGGATACTTTGGGATGCTTTTTTTGTACTGGGGTGAAAATAGCCCTTCCTTCTGCAGCTTTTCTTTCAGCTGCTCATAAGCCAAGTAAAGCTCGCCGACTCCATCCGGGCGCATTTCCTTGATGTACATTTGATACTGGCCGCTCGATTCATAGACGGTTATATCTCCTTTAACAAGCACCTTCATGCCGTTTTCCGGGGAAAACTTCATGAATCGATTGGAGCTCGAAAACATAACGGCAAGAATCCGGGCTTTTTCATCCTTCAGAGTGAAGTACATATGACCGCTCGAATGCTGTTTATAATTGGAGATTTCCCCCTTCACAAAAATGTCCTGCAAATGGGGATCAGCATCAAATTTTCTTTTTATATATTTTGTTAAAGCGTGAACGGTTAAAAAACGCTGTTCCTTCATAACAAGCTCCTTTAAATTTCCAGCTAAACAGCTTGGCACAAACAAACTGTCCCCATCTATTATAAGGTTTGGATCTCCATCCGTCACCTCTCCAGGGTTTCGAATATTCAAGATCCATCCTCATAATAGACAGGGACTCTAATTTGGTTAATGCGTTTTTTGCAGCCTTTTTTGAAAGTTATCAGCTGATTTCAATGTATTGTGCATGAGCATGGTGATCGTCATTGGTCCGACTCCGCCTGGAACAGGAGTGATGTAGGCTGCCTTTGTGCTTACTTCTTCAAATGCAACATCACCGCAAAGCTTTCCTTGATCATTGCGGTTCATCCCGACATCAACGACAACAGCGCCTTCCTTCACGTGGTCAGCAGTGATTAAGTTGGCTATGCCGACCGCTGCCACGAGTATATCGGCAGTTTTCGTAAAAGCTTTTAAATCCTTTGTCTTTGAATGACAGTATGTAACAGTAGCATTTTCATTTAGAAACAGCTGCCCTGATGGCTTCCCGACGATGTTGCTGCGCCCGATGACAACCACATGCTTGCCGGCGATTTCGATATTCATCTCTTTTAGCATAACCATAATCCCTGCGGGTGTACACGATACGAATGCATCCTGTCCAGTCATCATTCTGCCGATGTTAACAGGATGAAATCCGTCCACATCCTTGTCAGGCGAGATCGCCTCGATTACATTCGTTTCATTGATATGTTTTGGGAGCGGAAGCTGCACTAAAATACCATGGATTGAGTCGTCATTGTTTAGCTCGGCAATTTTGCAGAGCAGCTCTCGTTCTGTAAGCGACTCGGGATATTTGAGCACAACGGAATGCATCCCCAGCTCTTTGCTTGCTCTCTCCTTATTTTTTACATATGTACCTGATGCCTGGTCATTTCCTACTAATATGACAGCAAGACCCGGGTGAACATTTAGTCTCTTTAACCTGGCCACATCATCGGCAATTTCTGCGCGCTTTTTTCTGGCAATTTCTTTTCCATCAATAATTTGGGCTGTCATGACATTTCCCCCTGTTTTCATATTCCATTCCGCTGTATGCTATTGACGGCTATTATGCTAATTGCTGTTTAATCTTGGACAATACTCCATTGATAAACCGGCTGGATTGTTCATCTCCATATAGCTTGGCAATTTCGATTGCTTCATCAAGAACGACATTTTGCGGAACTTCTTCTTTACAATAGGCAAGCTCAAAAGCAGCCATTCTTAGTAAATTCCGATCAACAGTTGCCAGGCGCTCAAGCGTCCATTTTTCAAGATGAACTTTAATCATGCCATCAAGTTCTTCTTTATGCTCGACAACACCTGAAACCAGTCTTGTTAAATACTCATCGCCTGGTGCTTCCTCCAAAACGTGTTCGATTGCTGAGTCCGGCTCAGCCTGACTAACGTCAATTTGAAAAAGAGCCTGGAGTGCCTTTTCTCTCGCTGTTCTTCTTTTCATTTGAATTATGTGCTCCTTTTTAAGGAAATATGTTTTTTGGGTGCCACATCTTATTGAAAAAATAACTTTTCACTATAGTCTCAATTCATAACAAGATAATAGCACAAGTCGACTTGCTCTGCACGGTCTCTTTCGTTATTTTGCTTACTAAACAGGAATTTCACTATTATCTGAATAAATTTCATAAAATTCTTTAACTGAAAAACGAACGGTCATTTAACATTCAGATAATATTATTCGTTTCCTACGGCATACTCCTGTTTATTTAGACAACGTCATTAAAAAAACCAAAGACAGCAGATGTCTTTGGTTTGTTTATTAAATCTCTTCAATTTCTTCGGCTTCCTGCTTTTGGTTTTCAAACTGAATGCCGACGACATGAATGTTTACTTCTTCTGCGTTTAAAGCCGTCATATTAAGCAGTGCCTGACGAATGTTGTCCTGGATTTTCTGGGCAACATGCGGGATTGAGACGCCGAATTTCATCAGGCAATAAACATCAACCTTGATTCCTTGTTCGGTAAGCTCGACTTTCACGCCTTTGCCATGGTTTTTTTTGCCGAGCCTTTCAACTACACCAGTTGCGAAGTTTCCGCGCATTTGCGAAACTCCTTCCACCTCTGAGGCGGCAATTCCGGCAATAACCTCGATTACTTCTGGAGCAATTTCGACTTTGCCAAGCCCTGTATTCTCTTTGTTCATTTCAAGAATGTTGTTTTCGCTCATTTCATGCACCTCCAAATTATTTATCCGATTTCATCACATCATACAGTTCCAGAAATTTCGTATTGAATTGACCATCTACAAATTGCTCATGGTCCAGCAGCCTTAAGTGAAACGGAATTGTCGTATGGATGCCTTCAATAACAAATTCATTCAGAGCTCTTTTCATTCTGGCAATCGCTTCTTCCCGGCTGCTTCCGTATGTGATGACCTTCGCAATCATTGAATCGTAGTACGGCGGGATCGTATATCCGGGATACGCAGCCGAATCAATCCGGACTCCAAATCCGCCTGGCGGTAAGTACGTATTGATTTTTCCGGCTGATGGCATAAAGTTCTTTTCAGGATTTTCAGCATTAATTCTGCATTCGATCGCCCAGCCGGTAAAGATGACTTCATCCTGTTTTAAGCGAAGCCTCTCTCCGGACGCCACCCTGATTTGCTCCTTAATCAAATCGACACCGGTGACCATTTCAGTTACCGGGTGTTCAACTTGAATCCTTGTGTTCATTTCCATAAAGTAAAATTTGCGATTGCGATAATCATATATAAATTCTACCGTGCCAGCGCCTGAATAATCAACTGCTTTTGCAGCTTTTACAGCTGCATCTCCCATTTCTTCACGAATTTCCCCGTCGAGGGCCGGTGAAGGGGTTTCTTCCAGCAGTTTTTGCAGTCGTCTTTGGATAGTGCAATCGCGTTCGCCAAGGTGGATAACATTCCCATAACCATCCGCGAGGACTTGAATCTCGACGTGACGAAAATCTTCGATAAATTTTTCAAGATAAACGCCTGGATTCCCAAAAGCAGTCAATGCTTCCTGCTGGGTAATAGTAATCCCTTTAATCAGCTCCTGCTCTGTTCTTGCGATGCGGATTCCCTTCCCGCCACCGCCGGCTGTTGCTTTAATGATAACCGGGAAACCGATTTTATTTGCGAGTTCCACACCATCATCGACCGATTTAAGTATTCCCTGCGAGCCAGGAACAATCGGAACGCCAGCCTCGCGCATCGTTTCCCGTGCAATATCCTTCGTGCCCATTTTCGTGATTGCTTCGGGACTTGGGCCCACGAACGTGATATTCACTTCCCGGCACAGTTCAGCAAAGTCTGCATTTTCGGCGAGGAATCCATACCCTGGATGGATCGCGTCACAGTCGGTCAATTTGGCAACGCTGATAATATTTGTAAAGTTTAAGTAGCTGTCCTTTGAAGCTGTCGGTCCAATACAGTAAGCTTCGTCCGCAAGCTGAACATGAAGAGATTCCCTGTCAGCTTCCGAGTATACTGCCACCGTTTCAATATTCATCTCATGGCAAGCACGGATGATCCGAACGGCGATTTCTCCTCTGTTTGCGATTAACAGTTTTTTTATCATGATAAAATTAGCCCCCCTTATTCAGGCTTAACCAGAAATAAAGGCTGGCCATATTCTACAAGCTGCCCGTCACTCACTAAAATTTCAACAATTTCGCCATTCACTTCAGCCTCGATTTCATTGAACAGTTTCATCGCTTCGACAATACAAACGATGGAGTCATTGGAGACCTTTGATCCCACTTTTACATATGCAGGAGTATCTGGTGATGATGATTGATAAAAAGTCCCAACCATTGGGGATGTGATCTTATGTAGATTCGTAGCTTCAGGAGCTGCTTCTTCCCTGGCCGCGGGTTTTTCCTCTGCAGGAGTTTCTTGGTTAACTTCAGATAGAGCAGATTGTTGCGGTTTTACAGTTTCCACAACAGGGATTTCATTGATTGGCTGAGCGACCACAGTTGTCTCTGCTTTGTTCTTTTTCATTTTAATTTTTGAACCATCTTGTTCAAAAACAAATTCGTCAATGCTTGAATGATCAACAAGCTTTATCAGTTCACGTATTTCTTGCACCTTCAACATGATTACACCTCTGTCCTTCTTAATTAAGACTAGCTTCTAATATCATACGATAAGACCTGCTCAAAGTTCAACAATGTATTCGAGAGTCACAAGATAAAAAAGCCTCTCCACCCTATTGTAATATTTTTTATCATAATTGTGAATTTTTCCGAAAAGGTTTTCATTACCATTTATCGAATAATGGTTGCACACTCGGGGAGAGGAGCAAATACGAAGCGAGGTATGTATTATAACAATACCTGTAGGTGCCCAACGCTCTTTCATGATCCAATGAAGAATTGTCTTCATAGAAAAAGCATCGGCTCTCCATACCGATGCTTCTCCCATGCAAGGATAAATCCTTGTCTGCTGAGGCTAAAATTCCCAACCCACTGTACTCAGCGGATTGAGAACAGCCTATTTGGAACCGTGGAACCTGACGGCTATGTCTTGCTCATTAATCTCTGATTTCACCATTTGGATAATTTCATTTGCCGCTTTAGGGGTGTTTTCTTCCGCTTTAATTGTAATCAGGACTTTATCTCCATCAGCACGCACCAGCGCATCATCATAGCCTGCCGCTATGATCAATGTCTCCAAAATTTCTTCCTTTTCGGCGATGGCATCTAATTCTTTCATCTGGTCGTAAGCTTCGCTTTTTTCCTCGGCGGTTAACTCAGAAGAAGCCATCATCTCTGTTAATTGCTCTTTCAGCTCACTGCGCTTATCGTTGAGTTCAAGGCGGAGCTCTTCAAATACATCATCGCTTGCAGCACCGGAAATGACCATGCTTTCGTCCTTTGACTCAGCTGCTGGAGTGTCTGGTGCACCGTTTTCAGCTTCCTGGGGATTTTTTTCTTCCTCTACTCCTGCGAAGTCATTGCTTTGCTGTTCAGGAGAAGTAATGTAATAGACGGACAAAACGACTACTAAACTTAACATTGTTAACAACCAGACTGTTTGCTTTTTTAATAACATTTATGAATCCCCCTTTGTTTTCTTTGGCATCACTGAAACTCTGTGACTCGGGACGTCCAGCACCCTTGTTACTGCTTCAATAATCCACTTTTTCACTTGAATATTATTTGCGCCCTTAGCAACGACGAGCACACCGCGGATTGCCGGCTTCTTTGTCTCTAAAACGATCGGAACTTCTTTTTCGCCATTGCGGATAATTACAAGCTGCTCATCCTCTGACATATCTTCAACCATGCGTTTCCCGCCTTCCCGGTCAGTTTCCTCGGTTATTTGGGATTGAGTCACCTTGTTTTTTTCGAGAACTTTTTTTTCGGTGGCATCAACATTGACGACAACGGAGACGTCATCTACACCAACAATACCTTCAAGGGCTTCTTTCAGCTGGACTTCGTAAGCCTCTTCATAGTCTTTAATCACGCTATTTCCACCAGTACTCTTCTGTCCGAATGCTTCAACATCATCGCTTTTATTTTCTTCATTGCCATTCATCACTGGCAAAGCTGTTTCAGATGGCTTCTCACTGAAAAGCATGTTGCTGATTAACATGATGGCAGCACCGAAAAGAAGGACCAATAGTAAGTAATGGTATTTACCCGGTTTTTTATCAGCTTGTTTATCCCCGAAAAACTGATTTTTTAACCATGTCAACGGCCCTTTATCCTTGTCCATTTACTTCGGTATTCCCCCCTTCAATCGTCACTTCGATAGTGCTTTCATTAACATTCCACTTTTGCGAGAGAAGAGAAACGATTTTGCTTGTTTGATTGTTAGGTCGCTTTGATGGAAGAGGTTGTTCTGTATTGATTTCTATTTTCTTTACTGCTTCGACTGCCTCGGGTCCAGCGTCTGGATATTTCAGTTGAACGATGACTTTCTGCAGGTTTTCCGGGAATTCATGCTGGTCTTGTTCGTCTACTAAAACATCTATATTAGCAATTTCCAATCCGTACTGGTCCATCAACTCCTTTTTTGCGTCCTTTTCCATGTCGACAGCCATTTGTTCTAAAATATATGCATGTTGGGATGCTTGTATTTCTTTTTTCTGCATTTCTATCAAATTTCCCATGCTTTGATCGCGCTGGCTCTCAAAAACCGGGATCGAAGCAACGGCCGCTTCAAAATCAGAAGAAAAAAATTTTAGAATCGGTGTTAAAATAATCGCAATCAGAAGCAAGCCGGTGACCATTTTTGAATACTTTTGAAAATTAGAATTAGGGAGCAGCATATCCAGCACAGTTGCCAGCAACACAAACAAAATAATATTCGTGATCCATTCTGTGATAAAGTCCATGCTTCTCCCCCTATCGGACCATCATCGTTAGGTTGCCGGCGGCAATGATAACGGTAATGCTTAAAAAGAACATTAACGAAACGATCGCCAGCGCAGCAAACACGTAAATAACACTTTTACTAATCACATCAAGGCAGGCAATAATTGGACCCCCGCCAAGCGGCTGCAAAATCGCAGCAGCAAATTTATAAATAAAGGCAATCATCAAAATTTTAAGGGCAGGGAACGCAGCGATTAGCAGCAATATAATCACTCCGGCTATACCAACTGTATTTTTAAGGAGGACGGAAGCACTAATCACTGTATCCGTCGCATCGGTAAACATTCTCCCGATAACCGGTATAAAATTTCCGGTTATAAACTTTGCTGTCCTGAGCGTAACTCCATCGGTTACCGCAGTTGACGCACCCTGTACAGAAATAACTCCCAAAAAAACGGTTAAAAACAACCCGAGCAGGCCGATGCTCCAATTTCGCAACAGCTGGGCCAGCTGGGTGACCTTATAATGCTCGGTTAAAATACTGACAATGCTGAGCAGTGCTGATAGAAACAGGAGTGGCAAAACGACGTACTGAATGAGCAAGCCGCTCGTATTCATTAAAAAAAGGATAACTGGATGAAAAAAAGCCGCCGAAACCAGGCCTCCCGAAGCTGCAATTAATGCAAGCAAAAGCGGGACAAGTGCTAGAATGAAATGAATCATCGAGCCGATCGCCTCGTTCGTATAGCTGATCGCAACGTGAAAGCTATTTAGAGCAATAATCATCAGCACAACAAAGACAATCATATAAGCTACTTTGCTGACGTTACTTTTTTCAAAAGCATTTTGCAGTGATTGTAAAAACATGCTGAAAATCGTCAGCATGATTAAAGAGCCAAGCAGTTTCCCATTAACAAGAAATTCATGAAACAAAAATTTTAAACCGCCCGAGAACCACTCCCGTAAAGAAAAGTGCTTGTCCCCTTTAATAAAATCGTATAGGCTTCCTTTCTGGCTCTCGGGCAAAAAGCCGCCGTATTCAGACAGGATGTCTTCCCAGAATTGTTTGAGCTCCTCTATATTGAGCGTGTCAAGCTGGGCATTGGCCATCTCTTCTGCATTTAATGCAGGATTTTGCTGATCTGTTTCAGGTGAGGCTTGTACGGTTGCGACGAATACAAAGGACAATGCAAAAATAAGGATGATCATTAGCTGCAGCCGCTGCTTCATGGTACCACCTCTTTTTAATGGAATCCTGCTTCGATTTAATTCGGGATTAGTTGAATGACAGTTTCGATCATGACGGTCAGGATCGGGATAGCCATCGCCAGTATCAAAATTTTGCCGGCTAATTCGATTTTTGAGGCGATCGCACCTTGGCCCGCATCCTTCGTGATTTGCGCTGCAAATTCGGCAATATAGGCAATGCCGATGATTTTCAATATCGTTTCTACATAAATAATGTTTACTTTCGCATTTATGGCTATTTTTTCGACCATATGGATAACTTGATAGATCTGATCAACAAGGAATAAGAAGATGGCACATCCAACAAAAACGATTAATAGAAAAGCAAAATTCGGTTTTTGCTCCTTCACGATTAATGCAAGGAAAGTAGCTACTAAGGCCACTCCTGCAATTTGGATAATCTCAATCGCCAGTCCCTCCTTTACCCCTGGAACAGGAAGACAGATTTAATTTTTTGAAATAGCTCGTCAACAATTGAGGCCACCATAAACAAAATATAGATAAACCCGAACAGGGTAACCCACTGGGCATATTCTTTTTTTCCAACCTGATCAAGAATCGTATGCAGGAAAGCAACGACTATTCCCACCCCGGCAATTTTAAAAATCACATCCACGTCTATGCCCATCAATTCTCCCCCTAAGTGCTACATCAATAATATGATGACTAGTAATCCGGACAGGAATCCGAGACTTTTGACCATTTTTTCGTATTTCGCCTGTTTATCACGGGCGTCGGCTTCTTCCCTTTCCAGATGGGAAAGAGTGAGAATAATTTGCTTTTGCTGGGAATGGCGGTCGTGCCGGCCAAGCGTCTCCCCAAACTGCTTCATAATTTCAAATTCCCCGAGCTTTAAAGCTGTGAGCTTCCAGATGTGATTTAAGCTTTCTTCCCAGGCGGCCTTGACCGTTGTTTCTGATTCGGTCAGTTTATTGGCAAAGGCCTCAAAAAAGAGCGAGAGCGGTTTTGGAAGCTGGGCAGCCAAACGTCTTGAAGCTTCATGCAATGGTGTATGCCCATACATGATTTCCGCCTCGAGTGACTGCAATGCTGATTTCAGCTGCCGGAGCTGCCGCGGCCTTTCACTTAAATGACGGGCAGCTTCAAAGCCAGTCCATGTAGTTGCAATGATAATGAGTACGGCACCGATTAATTTCAGCATTTATGTCACTCTCGCTTTTCCACTCAGTTCGCGTCCGAAACCATCCTTTATTTTCGTAATGGTTCCCGGACCTTCTGAACGGCTCAGTTCGATATATCGCTCAAATATGTCCTGTTCGATCAATGGTCTTAAAGTCGGTCTTTTTTTAACTTCAGCCAGCGTACTGCCGTGTGTAGTCATAATCAGCTTGATTCCGGCGTTAACGGCTTCCATAACCGCTTCCCCGTCTTCTTTCCGGCCAATTTCATCAGCGATCAGTACATCCGGACTCATCGAGCGCACCATCATCATCATTCCCTCTGCTTTCGGGCACGCGTCGAGAATATCAATACGCGGGCCAAACGTTAACTGGGGAATGCCATTAACGCTGCCGGCAATTTCAGACCGTTCATCGATAATCCCCACTTTAAAGGGGCCGAAACCTGCTTCCGGACTGCCAGTCGAAATGATTCGCGCTAAATCACGGAGCAGTGTCGTCTTGCCGGTTTGCGGAGGTCCGATAATCAGCGTATCGGCCCATGAACCCCTGTATAAGTAAGGAACCAGCTTCTCAGCAATTCCCAGCTTTTCTCTGGCAATTCTAATATTAAAAGAGGAAACATCCCTGATCGCTTTGACGATGCCTTGTTCGAGAATCACCTTGCCGCCAAGGCCCACCCGGTGTCCACCCTCGATGGTGATATAGCCGCGCCTAAGCTCTTCCTCCATCGTATAAATGGAGAAATGGCTGATCTTATTCAGCAAATGCTCCGCATCCTCAGGCTTAACAATATATGATAAAAATCGTGGCATCCCTTTGACTGTTATCTCGATGGGTCGATGAATCCTTACGCGTATTTCTTCAATATCTTCTAATTGATTAGGAGGGATTTGCTTAAGTTTTTCTGCAATGCCTTTAGGCAAAAAGGCTGTAACGGTTTCCACAATGATTGATTCCTCCTCGATAGACAGGCTCTCGTTATTAAAAATGTATGCCTGCCCGGCCACTTTATGACCAAGCGTCATAAAATTTGCTGAAGATCACTTTCATACAGGCCTGAGCTTTTCAGGAAAACATTTGGAAAATTACGAATATAATTTATACGGAAGATGAAGAAGATTTTTTCGAAGGAGGTGCGATTATGGCTGGCAATGTGTATATGTGAAAAGGCCTTGTCATGGACAAGACCTTTTTGTTTTTTAATAAAAACCAAGTTATTTACCACCTGTAAAAGAAATCCCTTTAATAAAGTAGCGGTTAAAGAAAGCGTACAATAGCAATACCGGCAGGGTAAAGACCATCGATGCCGCCATGATGTAATTCCAGTAGCTGACGAATTGCCCTTTAAAGGTGTTAAGTCCGAGCGGAAGAGTAAACATCTCTGCATCGGTCATGACGATCAGCGGCCTCATAAAGTCGTTCCATGAGCCCATGAAAATAAAGAGCGCCTGTGCTGCCAATGCCGGCTTAGCCAATGGCAGCACAATCCTGAAGAATGTGCCGAAACGGCTTAACCCGTCGATTTCAGCTGCTTCCTCCAGTTCTTTCGGGAAGTTAATAAAGAACTGGCGCATCATGAAGATGTAAGTGGCGTTAATCATTGCCGGAACAATCATGCCCTGATAAGAATTAAGCCAGCCGAATTCTTTTAAAATTAAATAGTTTGGTATCATCGTTACTTGAACCGGAATCATCAACACACCAAGGATAACGATAAACAGCAATTTTTTCCCAGGGAACGCAAGGCGGGCAAGTGCATAACCTGCCATTGAGTTGAAAATTAAATTCAAGACTGTAGTAATTGTCGCGATCACAATGCTGTTCAACATCCAACGAGGGAATAATTCCTGTTCAATGAATATCTGCTTATAATTATCCAGTGTGAAATCCTTTGGGATAAAGCTTAACGCTCCGCTGACAATTTCCTGGAGCGTCTTAAACGATGATGATAGCGCCCATAAAAACGGGACCAACGTTGTAATTGCATAAAGTATCAGGATCGTATATAAAAAGATCTTCCCAAAGCCCGGCTTTTTCTTCATGATTGTTTCTCCTCCCCTTTTTAATATAAGGACTCTTCCTTGGAAATTTTACGCTGCAATAAGGTCGCAATAAGGATAATTAATGCGAGCAAGAATGAAAGTGCAGCTGCATATCCCATTGTTCCCAGTGTTTTAAATGCATATTGATAGACTAATAAAACAACTGTTAGGGTACTATTATCAGGTCCTCCTGAACCTGCAGAGAAGATGTATGATTGATCAAACAACTGGAATGTACCGATCAAACCCATGATCGCCACAAACGATGTAACCGGGCGCAAATTTGGAACGGTAATATGCCAAAATTTATGAAATACATTTGCTCCGTCCAGTTCTGCTGCTTCGTATAAAGAATCAGGAATTCCCTGCAATGCAGCCAGATAAATGACCATAAAGAACGGTGCGGTTGACCAGATATTCATGAACATGATCGCATTAAGCGCTATATTCGGATCTCCCAAAAAATTGTATGTTGGAAGGCCTATGAAATCCAGCACATTGTTAATCAAGCCTTCTTTGTTATACATCCACATAAAAATTAATGTAAGCACAGCGGAAGAAGTTAAAGTAGGCAGGAAGTAAACAATTCTGAAGAATGTTTGCCCTTTTAACCCTGCATTAAGAGTTGCTGCGAGAATAAGTGCAAGCAGAGTTTGGCAAGGAACCACAATGATTACGTATTTAAATGTATTCCAAAGCGCAATCTTTGCCCTCGTATCTCCCAGTATTCTAGTAAAATTATCAAAAGCAACGAAGTCATAACTTATATTTCCTAAAAGCTGTACCTTATGAAAGGACAAGAAGATAATATAAAAGATCGGGCCAATTATAAATAGTAATAAGACGAATAGAGCAGGTGTCATAAAAGTATAGCCCTGGCCTGCTTCACGCAGTTTCCTGGCGGAAAATAAGCTTTTCATCTTTAACACTCCTTTTGAAATTCGTAACGAAGCTCATCCATTAGCTGTGAGACCTCTTTCTGCCGAAGTTCAAATGGACTTCGGGCAGAAAGAGGTCTACAGTTTGGAAAGGAAAGGGGAAACTTTCTTTCCCCTCACCCCCAGTAGATTATTGTGATTCAATTTCATTATTTGCTTGTTTCTGAGCTTCTTCCAATGCCTCATCAAGAGGACGGTCACCAAGGAAAGCGCTTAAAAACTGGTTGTTAAAGTTATTCACGATAATTGGCAGGTTTGCACCTTCTGACCATACTGTTGCATAGGATGCACCCGCTACTAAAGGAGCGCGCAGTTCATCTTTGTCAAATCCAAGCTTTTCCGCTACAGACTTTCTTGAAGGCAAGGCATAACCAAGGCTTGTCCAAGTCTCCATTCCTTCCTTGCCAGTTAAGTAAGAAAGTAATTCCCATGATGCTTCTTTCTTTTCGGAAGCAGCGTTCATTACATAAGCAACATCATATGCCATTGTCGACTTTTCGCCGTTAACGGTTGGAAGTTCAGCGGTTGCATATTCGATATCCGGGAATGTATCTGCTAAATAAGGAATCGCCCAGTTCCCTTCGATAACCATGGCTGCTTTCCCCTGGCCGAATATTTCTCCGCCCCATGTTACGCCGACTTCTTTCGGTTCAACTGAAGACTTATCAGCATTATGCATTTCTATAATAGGTTGCAGCGCTTCGACAACTTCAGGTGATGCAAAGTTTGCTTTGCCATCCTTTACAACATCTCCGCCACCAGACTCGGCAAGCCAGAACATACGGGCAAGCTCAGGAGCCACGCCAAAACCATACACTCCGTCTTTGGTCAATTTCTTGGCTGCTTCGCGAAGCTCATCCCATGTTTTTGGCACTTCAACGCCTGCTTCTTCAAGCATTTTCTTGTTATAGAATAAAGCTAGTGTTGAATAATCTTTAGGAAATCCATATGTTTGACCGTCAACCTTGAAAGCATCCAACAAAGGCTTCTCGAAATCATCGACATCAAACTCTTCTGTTACGTATCCATCAAGAGGTTCAATTACACCAGTTTGAATAAGGCCCGGTGCTTCAAATGCATCCAGATAAAACACATCAGGACCCTCACCGCCGATTAAACGCGTTTTAATAACATCCATGTATTGCTCAGAAATAATTTCAAGCTTTACGTCGATATTAGGGTGTTTTTCTTCGAAATCAGAAATCGTCTGTTTGAGCAGTTTCTCTTCAGTAGGATTGCCACCCCAGCCAGCAAGTGTTACTTCGACTTTTTCTCCACTGCCGGATTCCCCGTTGCTGCCGCTTTTTGATGTATCATCGCTGCCGTTGCAGCCAGCTAAGATGCTGGCAGCCAGCATAGAAGTAATCCCCAGTGACGCCATCCATTTTTTTGACCTCATTTTTGAAATTCCCCTTTCAAAATTTTTAAAATTAATATATCTAAAGGAGGTTTCTCTCCTAAAGAGCGATGTAGCTTAACGTTAAACTTTTTCTCCTTTCTTAAACACCAGCTCACAGCCTGTCGTATTCTTGAGGACCTGAACATTGATCGTATTTTCAGTTCTGGTAACCGAGATGGATAAATGTCCTTCGCAGATGGCTATATCGCTGACAGTCAACTCCTGCATGTCCTCAAGCAATGCAGGAGAAAGTTGAATCACCTTGTTAATGCTGTCCGGAAATAGTCCGAGCAGCGACTGGATAAATACAAGCGGCGTACCTGCTGCCCAGGCTTGTGGGGAACACGCAACCGGATATTTAACCGCTTTTCCGATTGAAGCATCGTAGCCACAGAACAGCTCCGGAAGCCTATCGTATTCAAAATGGGCACCGGCATGTATCAATCCTTCAATAACTATATTTGCCGCATCCTGACGGAGAAGTTTGCTCATACCCAGCAAAATTAAACTGTTATCATGCGGCCAAATACTTCCGTCATGGTAGCTCATTGGATTGTACGCAGACTCGCCTTCACCCATAGTGCGAATACCGAAGCCGGAAAACATTTTTTTAGATAAAAGAGTATTTATTACTGCTTCAGCTTTGTCCTTTTCAAGCATTTCAGATAGTAGAACATGGCCAGGATTTGAAGTGATCGTTCCGACCTGTTTCTTGTTGGCATCAAGAGCAATTGCATAGAACTTGGCATCCTCCATCCAAAACGCTTCATCAAATCGATCCTTTACTTGCTTAGCTTGATTTCGCAATGCCAGCGCTTCTGCAGGTTTTCCTAAATTTTCATAAATGTTGGCAATCCCTATTTTTGCGTGGTATACATAACCCTGAACCTCGGATAAGGCAATCGGTGTGTCAGCGTACTCACCGTTCCTGTGTACAACTGAGTCTCCTGAGTCCTTCCAGCCCTGGTTGGCAATTCCCTTGCTGGACTCCTGGTGGTATTCAACAAATAAATCTCCATCCCGATCGCCGTAATGGTCGATCCAATTAAGCGCGGCTTCCACATTGTGAGACAGCTGTTTCACCAGCTCCAAATCACCTGTCCACTTGACATATTCCGAGAGTAGAATTAAGAACAATGGTGTCGCATCAATCGTTCCATAATAAGGAGTGAACGGGATTTGATTGGTTGCCGCGAGTTCACCATAGCGAATTTCATGCATGATTTTTCCCGGCTGTTCGTCTCTCCATGGATCTACCTTCTTGCCCTGGCTGCTTGCCATAGTCAACAAGGTTCCTTTTGCAATCTCAGGATTGAAAGCCAGCATTTGCAATGCTGCGATTAGACTATCCCTCCCGAACGGAACACCGTACCAAGGCAATCCGGCGACAGGAAACTTGCCGTAACCTACATCGGTCAGCAGAACTCTTACGTCATCAATTCCCCGCTCTACTAATTTTTGTAATGGAAGATAATCTGTATGAACCTTCGTAATCTCCTGTCCCCAAGCCTCGTAAGAAGCTTTTAGCCGGGACATCGCATCCGCAATCTCAATATTCTTTTTGGGCTCTTCTGCACCAATCAGAGGCTGAATCGTAAATGTAATCGTTTTCTCTTCAGCGTTATGTAAAGAAATGTTAAACGAAACATTCCCGCCTTCTTCAACCGTTGCTGCGTCCTGATCCCAGGATACTAACGAACGACGGCTAACCTTATCCGCGCCAAGATAGTTGTAAGTTATTGAGTTGCCCTCGATACTCTGTCCGGTACGTTTACCCATTGTTCCATTTTGAAATCCGCGTACAATAAACATATCTGTAAAGTCGACATCCATGTGCACGCTTAGATCAAATTGCACCGACTTTGGAAAGTAATTTTTCACTTTGATAGATTCGTATAGAATCCCTTCATTTATAAATCTTGTCCGTTCAATTTCGACTGATTCCCTCCATAAAACAAGTGAACCGTCATTCTCCATATGAGGGTTTGTCAACAATATGGTAGCCATATAATTTTCTTTGGCATCAGATGACAATAGAATTGGCTCTTGTCCATTAATTTTGATATCAAGCTTGCTTAAGAATCGAGTATCATTACGGTACAAACCCAATCCGTAAGTGTGATTCTCCGGGATGTTCCCTTTTTCATCCGTTAAAAGAAATAAATTATTTTCCTTAATGACTCTGTATTCCATGGGGCTCCTCCTTAATACTGTTTTCCGAAACGTTTCGGATTTTACCGGCAATCATTTTTGCAGGTGTACTTTGACATCTCTCCGTAATTGCACGAAGCACCGAATTAAGAATGCCTGTTTCGCATATTGACGGTTGAATTAATCTTGGTCATTTTGAGCCTTGCATGTTGATTCTCTGGCAATCAGTTCAGTATCCAAAATACAAACATGCGACTTTGTTTTGACTTCGAGCATATCAATCAGCAAATTTGCCGCCTGGTAGCCAAGCTGAAAAATATTTTGCCCTACTGTTGATAGCTGGGGCGTAGAATATGAAGATAGCAATATATCATCAAACCCGATTACTGACAAATTACGTGGAACATCCATACCCAAAGCTTTTGCTGCTTTGATTGCTCCAAGAGCCATTAAGTCACTGGCACAAAATAATGCTGTAACTTCAGGATGATTTCTCAACAGGACCAACGTCTGTTCATACGCTTTTTCTTCAGAAAAGCTGCCATCAAGAATCCAGCTTTGATTTACAGGAAACCCTTCTTCCTGCAATGACTTCTCATATCCTTCAAGCCTTTTTATACTTACATAGGCCTGATTGTGGCCGTTGATCATGGCAATATTTTTATGGCCCAACTCGATTAAATGCCGAACTGCTTTTCGAGCGCCCAAAACATTGTCGGTTGTAACATAGCCTACCGTATCAGATTCAATAGGGATATCAATAAGCACACACGGAATATCACTTTCAATGACTTCCTTTAAATATGGATCATCGATTTTCATTCCTTGCACAATAGCTCCATCTACTCTTCGTTCTCTGCACAATTGTGAATAGGTTTTTTCTCTTTGCTTGGCGGTAGTGGTACTAAATAAAACCAGGTCATAATCTCTTTCCGAAATACAATCATTGGCCCCGGAAAGAACCTCGAATGTAAAATTGTCTTTCTTGTTCGCTTCTGTCATGCCTGAAACTATTAATCCAATCGTCTTTGACTTATTCATGACCAGGCTTCTTGCTAAAGTGTTCGGGCTATAATTCAAGTCTTTGGCAACCTGCATAATCTTTTTTCTTGTCTTTTCATTCACATCTGAATAACCATTAAGAGCTCGGGAAACGGTTGTAATAGAAACTCCGGCGACTTTTGCGATGTCCTTAATCGTAGTCATTTATACTTTCCTCCCGAATCCGAAACGTTTTGGATTACTCTTGATTAAGATCATACAATACGATGAAAACGATTTCAACTACTTTTTTAAAAAAAGTTTTTCGAATCTCCTAACCACACCTGAACACTTATGCATGAAAAGAGAAACTAAACCGTACATATAAATATGTGTTTTTTTGAAAATAAGAGGTGAACAAAATGGAGTTTATTCAACGCAATTCCCCTTATCGCCATCAGGCTCGAAATGTATTAACGGTTAATGGGGAAGGAACTGTCTCCGCCCCGCCTGACCGAGCTGAAGTAGTATTAGGTGCGATCACAGAAGGCAAGGAACTGCTTGAGGTTCAGCAGCTCAATTCCAATATCATAACCAATGTCATCCAGGCTTTGCTTCGATTGGGCCTGCCACGAGAAAAAATCCAAACCTTTGAATACAGTGCTGAACCTCAATACGATTATGTCGATGGAAAACAAGTATTCCGCGCCTACAGGGTTACTTATTTATTGAAAATAACGATTGATGCTATTAGTCAGGCTGGAAAAGTTGTCGACACAGCTTTTGCGAATGGAGCTAATATCGTGAGAAGCATCGAATTTACGATTTCCAACGAGGGTACATTGTACGCCCGCGCCTTGGCCATTGCGGTGCAAGACAGTTTAAACAAAGCAGCAGTTATCGCGCAAACGATTGGCGTCCAGCTCATTAAAACTCCTTCTTTGATCATCGAGAACCCACAAACCCGGGAGCCGATCATTTTTCACAGTGCGGTGTTAAGCAGTTCCACAGAGGCAGCAACTCCAATTGAGCAAGGGATGCTCACTATTAAGGCAGCCGTGAAAGCTGAGTATGTGTATTATGCTTAGTATGGATTTTTGGGAAATGTTTATCTGGAGAACAGTCAGTAAAAACAACAAAAAACCAGTTCAGATATGAACCGGTTTTTAAAAAAATATGTAACAGCCGCAGTTGCCGCCTTCAATATGGAGTTTCATAACCTGCTCCAACAGGTGGGTGTCCGCAAAGTCTTTCCCAACGTCCTCTGCATAATGAAGGCTTGTCGTTCAGTCCTTATTGTAAGACTCCCTTAAACTAACTAAAGGTTGAAACTTCATATATGGCGCACAACGCAGCGTTTATATTATTATAATACCCGAAAATACCCGATCACTCAACAGGGAAATGCTGGCCTTGTCCTCTAATCTTCTTAATATTTTTCAGCCGAAAGACAAAACTAAGAGATGAAAGGGGGCAAAGATCAGCATGAATCAAGATCACAGGCAATTTCAAAAGCACCAACGAAAATCAGTTTATCTCCAGGGAGCCATCGATAACCGTCGAGAATCAGATCATGATTACAATAGCCGAAACAACACCGATATTTCAGTAGGTGCGAGAGGCCGGGACATATATCGGGAAAATGATGGCGATTGAGAGCCAGGCATTAAAACTGGAAAATCGGATTCCCAAACCCGGTTTCAACAAGCTCATAATTTAAAAAATAACCCCGTGAAAACGGGGTTATCCTATTCAATAATTAGGCGCGGGAAACATATGAGCTGTCAGTTGTATTAATAATTAACTTGTCACCCTGGTTAATAAAAAATGGAACCTGAACGCTCAAGCCTGTTTCGAGAATAGCAGGCTTAGTTCCACCTGATGCCGTATCTCCTTTGATTCCCGGCTCAGTTTCAGCCACTTCGAGAACAACGGTGTTTGGAAGCTCGATTCCCAACGTCTCGCCCTGGTACATCATAATGAATACTTCCATATTTTCTCTTAAAAACTTTAGCTCGTATTCGATTGAATTAGCGGGAAGCTCTATTTGATCGTACGATTCATTATCCATGAATACATGCTCGTCACCATTCGCATATAAATATTGCATTTTGCGGTTATCAATTTGTGCTTTAGCTACTTTTTCACCGGCCCGAAAGGTTTTCTCCTGAATGGCTCCAGTTCGCAGATTGCGCAGTTTTGAACGGACAAACGCCGCTCCTTTACCAGGCTTAACGTGTTGAAAGTCCAATACGCGCCAGATTGCGCCATCGACTTCAATGGTTAATCCTGTCCGAAAATCGTTAACAGAAATCATCTAATGTCCTCCTATTTCAATTAAAGAATGATTAGTTCTTTCGTAGAGTGGGTCAGCGTTTTATTATGATCGTTTGTAATGACCGTATCATCTTCAATGCGGACTCCGCCAAGGCCCGGTATGTATATTCCCGGCTCAACTGTGACAACCATTCCCGGTTCGAGAACGATCTCTGACTTAATGGACAGCGCCGGACCTTCGTGGACCTCAAGCCCGATTCCATGACCTGTAGAATGGCCAAAATAGTCACCATAGCCTTTTTCACTGATGAAATTCCGAGTTAACGCATCGGCCTGTTTTCCCGTCATTCCCGGCTTGATTCCTGCCATCCCCCGCAATTGGGCTTCAAGGACAATATTGTAGATTTCCTTCAGCTTCTCATCAGGTACACCTACGGAAACGGTTCTTGTAATGTCTGAAACATATCCTTTGTAGTACGCTCCAAAATCCAGTGTAACAAAGTCACCGGTTTCAATCACTTTCTCACTGGCGACCCCGTGCGGGAGTGCTGACCGTGAACCCGATGCAACGATGATATCAAAAGAAGATGACGTTGCGCCGGCCTTTCTCATAAAGAACTCAAGTTCATTCGAAACGTCCAACTCTGTGATCCCCGGACGAATGAATTCTAAAATATGTTTAAAAGCGGCATCAGCGATTGCCCCTGCTTCTTTTAATATCTTAATCTCTGCGTCAGTCTTAATCAAGCGTAACTTTTCGATCGCTCCGGATATCGGAACAAGCTCGGCCTTCACAGCTTTTTCATATGCTGTATATCCAGAGAAAGTTAAATGATCCTGTTCAAATCCAAGCCTTTTAATGCCGATTTTTTCAGCCTGGTTGGCAACTTCATCAGGAATTAGACCTTTATGCTGGACAATTTCAAACCCCTTACATTGTTTTTCGGCTTGTTCAACATAACGAAAATCTGTAATAAACAGAGCCTTTTCAGCGCTGATTAGGACTACGCCAGCAGATCCCGTAAATTGCGACATATAGCGACGGTTGTAGTTACTTGTAATCAGCAATCCGTCTATTCCGAGTTTGTCAAAATGAGCGCGAAGCTTTTCTAGCCTATCCATTTTATCCTCTCTCCTTTGCATTGTTCAATGTTAAAAAAGAATGTCCAATATGAACATTCTACCACAAAGTGTCTCTGCATTCAGTTTATTCCGGGCACGGAAAATATTCATTTTGTTAGGCTACAACATCAGCCTCTTGCTTTTTTCGAATTCTAAGTTCATTTTCTTCATAAGAAATAGAATAGCCGACAAATACACCGTATAAAACATAAAAACAGATGGATGTAATGATTGTATTTCTGTTCAGTTCAGCAAATGGACGTATTCCCGGGAATATTGGATTCAGGATAAAAAAAACGAGACCAAATAACACAATTCCATACCCAATTCCAACCCACATGCTGCGAAATCTTCGAAGCACCGCATAATATAATAATGCAGCAGCAATCGAAATAATACCGATCATAATGATCGAAATAATCGTCCCAAGCCATTGCCCCTTCCAGTCACCAAGTGCCCACGGCTCAAGAATAATATTGGGACGAATGTTCGTGAAATTGAATAAATAAGCAATATATGCCAAACCACTCCATAAAATGCCGCCAAAAAATCCGGTCAAAATAACCATCGCTATAAACGACATTGTTTTTTCCTGCTGGTTCTGTTCCAATGGCCCCTGCTGTTCGGACATTTTTTTCCACCTCCATTTTTATTATGTCCACGGGCATTTATTCCTTGCATCATAATAAAATAAATTATTAATTCAAGACTTCAACAGTCTTCGAGTATAGAGGTTTTCACGATTTTCTAGTAAAATGGAGTTAAGGTACATGCAGCTTTTGTAATTCCTGTGCTGTTTTGTGCAAGTTCACTATATAGGTTGGTGTAATTATGGCTAAAAGTCAAAAGCCCGTTTACGGCGGGCAGGCAGTTGTCGAAGGCGTCATGTTCGGCGGCAAACATCATTATGTGACAGCTGTTCGCAGAAAGAATGGGGCAATCGAGTATTTTGAATTACCACGAAAAACAAACCCGGTCGCCCAAATTTTGAAAAAGATCCCTTTCTTGCGGGGAATTGTAGCCATCATTGAGGCGAGTGCCAATGGTTCCAAGCATTTGAACTTTTCGACAGAACGATACGATGTCGACCCGGATGAAGACCACCAAATAAAAGAAGAGGAAGTCTCCAAGCTGGCAATGGTACTCGGGGTTGCTGCGGTAGGAGTATTGACCTTCCTGTTCGGAAAATTTGTGTTTACACTTATTCCGGTTTTTTTGGCAGCATTGACAAAACCTGTTTTTTCAAGCGATCTCTCTCAAATATTGGTTGAAACCTTCTTTAAGCTTATCCTCCTTCTCGGGTATATTTACTTTGTATCGCTGACCCCCGTTATTAAAAGAGTGTTTCAATACCATGGTGCAGAGCATAAAGTCATCAATACATTTGAAACCGGCAAAGAGCTGACCGTTGAAAATGTGCAGGCTCATTCCCGTCTCCACTACCGATGCGGCAGCAGCTTTATCTTATTCACTGTAATCGTCGGTATGTTTGTATATTTGCTTGTTCCCACCGAGCCTTTATGGGTGAGGGTGTTAAATCGCTTGGCTCTGATCCCGGTCGTGCTTGGAATTTCTTTCGAAGTCCTCCAGCTGACCAATAAGCTTCGCGATATACCTGTATTAAAATATTTAGGACTGCCCGGCTTATGGCTCCAACTCCTTACAACAAAGGAACCAAAAAATGATCAAGTAGAAGTGGCGATTCTTTCGTTTAAAGAACTTCTTAAAAAGGAAAAAGAAAAGGAAGACAATTTGAAAGCGGAAGAAATTGTGTAAAAGGCGGAGCAAAGAAGTTTAAAAGAGGGAAAATATGCTCATCATGCTCTTAGGGAGGTGGCATTCTTGAAAAATCGGACTGCAAGTATTATGGCTATCTGTATCACCATTTTAGCGGCTATCGGAATTATTGGCAGCTTGATAAGCAATCCGGCCGGTTTTTTACAAAGAATAGCTGTCATTGTTTTGATTGTTGCAGCAGTTTATTTTCTTTTCCGCCGCTTTTACCAATCCAGCCCTGAGAAGCAAGAGCAGCGGGCATTTGTTAAGGCAGCGAAAAAATCAAAAAAACGACTACATCATAAAGACGGCGGTCAGAACAAGCAGCGGGCAAACGTGCGGTCACTTGCTTCTTTACGCAAAAATAAGGCAACGAAAAAACATCCTTCCCACCTCACCGTGATCGAAGGAAAAAAAGGCAAAAAGAAAGATCGGGCCACCTTTTGAGCCCGGTCTTTTGTGCGCTTGGCAGCGCTTCGCTCTAATGGGTGAAAGTCCCTAACATGCCGTTGTGGC
>NZ_PGVC01000028.1:0-45850 GCF_002860225.1 Bacillus sp. V33-4 | reverse complement strand
CGAACCAGACCCGCTTTCTGACTGGATTTCGCTTTTTTGGCCTTGCCCTGTCCGAACCAGACCCGCTTTCTGACTGGATTTCGCTTTTTTGGCCTTGCCCTGTCCGAACCAGACCCGCTTTCTGACTGGATTTCGCTTTTTTGGCCCTGCGCTGTCCGAACCAGACCCGCTTTCTGACTGGATTTCGCTTTTTTGGCCTTGCGCTGTCCGAACCAGACCCGCTTTGTGACTAGATCGAGCTTTTTTGGCCCTGCGCTGTCCGAACCAGACCCGCTTTCTGACTGGATTTCACTTTTTTGGCCTTGCCCTGTCCGAACCAGACCCGCTTTGTGACTAGATCGAGCTTTTTTGGCCTTGCCCTGTCCGAACCAGACCCGCTTTGTGACTGGATTTCGCTTTTTTGGCCTTGCCCTGTCCGAACCAGACTCGCTTTGTGACTAGATCGAGCTTTTTTGGCCTTGCCCTGTCCGAACCAGACCCGCTGTCAGACTGGTTTAGCTTTTTTGCCCTTGGCCTGTTTCAATCTCCAGTTCCACTCTGTAAAGCTTATCATCATTCTCGGCCGGATTGCCCCGTCCATCGGTGTTATTGCTGACGAAGTATAATGTATTTCCTTCAATCAATACATCGCGAATGCGCCCGAGCCCTGAAATGAATTCACTCGTCGTTTTTTGTTCAAGGTCAAATTGGCGGACTGCATTGCCGCGCAATGTCGCGACATACAGTTTGCCGTTGTGAAAAGCGATTCCCGAAGGAGCCCATGTATCGTTTCCGGACTGGAATAGTGGTGTTTCCATTTCAGGCCCTGTTTCATCCCCGACAATTTCGGGCCAGCCATAATTTAATCCTGCTTCAATCCTATTAATTTCATCATGTGCCGATGGCCCGTGTTCGCTTGCATATAGTGTACCTGTTTCATTCCATGCCAACCCCTGCGGATTGCGGTGTCCATAGCTGTACACATATGATCCGGAAAATGGATTGTCACTCGGAACCGACCCGTCAAGATTGAGGCGCAAAATTTTTCCGCCCAGAGATTCGGGATCCTGGGCAATTTCCGGTTCTGTTGCCGCATCGCCCGCAGTCGCGTATAATTTGCCGTCCGGGCCGATTTTCAAGCGCCCGCCATGATGATATTGGCCACTCGGTATTTGGTCGAGCAGGACTTTCTGTTCCGACCATTGATCATCTGTGAGCACGAGCTCGATAATCCTGTTAAACTGCCCACTTTCATCCTCATACGTATAGTAAGCAAACGCCCGGCCGGTTTCCTCAAAATCAGGAGCAAGCACAAAACCAAGCAATCCAGCTTCAGATGCCGTTGCCAATGGTTTGGCGAGCTGCACCGGCTGCACTGTTTTTTCTCCATTTTTGATTTGGACAATACTGCCTGTCCGTTCACTTATATAAAACGTATCCTGGCTTTTCGTGATCGACCACGGTATGTCGAGCTGATCTGCTATGATTTGCGGTTCCGTTACTTTTCCGGCTGTCTCTGCTTCTTGTGGATCGGCTGGCTTTTCTGTTCCGTCCTCAGTATTTAAACACCCAAAAAGCATAAAAACGAACAACAATAAAAGAAACAGGCTTTTTTTCATCGGCATCCTTCCTTCGCATACTAACAAAATTCGCAAAAATCAATAACGTGCTTCGGCTGTATTCAATGCTTCCAAAATGGCTTTTCCAACACCGCTTTCTTCATTTGTTAATGTAACAAAATCACACTGTGCCTTAATAATGTCATCAGCATTTCCCATTGCCACTGAACGGCCCACCCTTTTAAACATGGAAAGGTCATTGTAATTGTCGCCAATCGCCATCGTCTCTGTTAATGAGATTCCTTTACTGCTGGCAAACGCCTCGAGCGCAATGCCTTTTTGGGCTTTTTCATTGGTGATTTCAAGGTTTTCATGCCCTGATGAACTGACTGCGAGTTCCTCCACATGTTCCAGTGAAGCCTTCGCCGCAGCGAGATGGTCAATATGATGAGAAAAAGCGAGCAGCTTATAAATGTGATACTGATCATCGTTAAAAAGTGTGTCATAATGATCGATTATGTTGACAAACCCCTTCGTTAAACGCTCCCGGGCTACCTTGATCACTTCTTCCACGTCCGCTTCCGGATTTGCACTCATAAAAATATCGACCAACACAGAGACGCCCTTTTCGCCGTCACTCGTGTATGTACCTTTGTTTGTATATACCTCAAAATACACATTGTTTTCCAGTAATCTTACTGCCGCCTCTTTCGCCTTTTCTTTCGCAAGCGGGCTCGCGGCAACAACAACTCCTTCTGCTGAACGCACTTCCGCCCCATTGACGCCAATGACCGGACACTCAATCTGATTGACATCTAAAACATACCTTGCTTCCTGATAGGACCTGCCGGTTGCAATGACTACTTCCACACCCATTTGCTGCGCTTTTTTAATGGCTTGTTCATTTTCTTTTGTAATTTGGTGGGAGCTTGTTAGTAATGTTCCATCCATATCGATCGCAATGCATTTAATCATCTTTACACCTTCTCTTATTTTTTCAACCTGTTTTTTATTTTATCACGGTTCGATTCGTTGATGCTTAACTCAAGTATTTACTTCCTTCACGAACACTTAAAGGAGCTAATGGCTGGTTGTCAATAAATTGTTGAACAGAGTCAGGATTTGTTTTCGAGTATTCCCTTAGTGCCCAGCCAATTGCTTTTTGGATAAAGAACTCTTTGCTTTCAGCGTTGAGAGAAATATACCTGTATAATAATTGAGCATTTGTTTTGTTTTTATATTTTAACTGAAAGAGAAGCGCGGACCTTCTCAACCAGAGATTTTCACCATTTGCCCAGCCTTCCAGATACTCCTCAATCATCCCTGGATGTTCGGCAGCAATCTTCCCAACCGGTTTCGGGGCAAGCATATCAACGGTATCCCACCATGATTTTGTTGTGATCAGCTGTTCGAAAAAGGGCATCTGTTCTTTACCAAGCTTTTTTAACGACTTTCCTATGTAGTCAAGTGCAATATATTGATATTCCCGCTCAGGTTCGATCCATAATTTTAAAACAAACTCTTCGTTAAAAGGTTCCTTCAATAGATTTGTTTTATGGAAAAACTCTTTTGCCAGCTGATTTCTTTCCGGTGTTTTAATGCCGAGAAACGGAAATTGGTTCCTCATGTACTTTTCCATTGGTTCCGCATTTTCTTCGTTCCTGTGGAAAGTCAGCATCTCTTTTATCAATCCAATGTTTTTTTCCATCATTTCCTCCCGAGAAAATCGCAATCTGAAGTGGGAACGGGCACTCTCCTGTTTCCATTCTATAGTGTCTTAATCGATATTTCCAATGCGAGCGGATTCTTTATCATTCATGTTTTTAATAGGCCAAGGGATTTTAATCAGAAAATTAATGATAACTTTCTGCTTGCATCTCGCCGAGCAGCAGCTCCGCGATGAATGGTAATATTCTCAAATAAAAAGAGGCAGAGTTGGTTTCTGCCTCTTTTTATTTGGAAAAATCGCTTAAACACGCAGGACCTGACGACTAATATCCTCCTGCAGCGCAGCCTGGCTCAGAAAATCGGCCTGGATCTTTTCTGCAAAATCATCGACAATCGAAAAATCGACCGCTTTTATATAGATCGTCTCCAGTTCATCGTGGAATTGTTTTGCCCTTGCCAAATGGGAGGAGGCCGTTAACATCCTCTCTTTATAGCGTTTGGCCACCCGTTCAATCTCATCCGCAAAAATTTCATCGGTTCCTGGTGCAACGACCGCTTTATACATATCAATTATTTCATCACCGTCACGGCTCGGAAAATATTCGTGTGGAGCGGTACTATCAAAGATACTAATCCCAATTTCCCTGATGATTACCATGTCCAGGCTTTCCGGATCAAACCCGCAATGATACACCTCAACATCGAAGCCTCTTTCCTCCGCCTGTGCTGCGAGCTTCTTTAACATCGTCGATTTTCCGGAACCCGGGCGTCCTTTAATAAAATACCTTTTTGGGATGTCCTCTGTTAAGTTTTGAATATAATCAACCGGGCCTTTCGGAGTCGCCGCCCCTAAAAAACGATGCTTTACCGCAGACTGCTTATTTAAACTGATCGTTCCGAAAAACATGTCAATCAGCCTGTTAGTCAGGCTGTTCGCCTTTTCAAAATCGATATTGTCAATATAGATCTTTTCCAAGTCGTCATGGATCCTTAATGCTTCAGCATAAGTTGAGTAAGCTTGCGTAAAAGCTTGTGAAATTTCTTTAGAAAGCTTTACAATCTCCTGTTTGCTTTCAAGGAGCAGTCGAGAATCCCACGCTTCACCTAAATTAACATATTCTTCAACGGCACCTGGTGTTTTCGGTTCAATAACGTGGGGTGCTGTTCCGTCAACGATGCCTGCTTTTATAGCTGGGATCATCACACCGTCAATCGATTCATTGTCAGAGGAGCAATGGAGATACTCGACATTGTATCCTTTTTCTAGCCATTGTCTCCCTATTTTTTTCATAAGCGTTGACTTCCCTGTCCCGGGGCCGCCTTTTAATATAAACAAACGCGATAAATCTTTTAAGTTAGAATCATATAAACTATAAAAACCTCGGGCTGTATTTCCGCCGGCAAAATAATGAAGGATCTTTCCAGCCATTTCAAACACTCCCTTTAATGAAATCCTGCACCTGCTCTCTCTCATCAAGATATGCAGATAAGGGCTATTGGGTGAATGCCTATAAAAAAATGCCGGAACATCATCATTAGCCTGTCTGCTTGATCAAATCTGTTAGCGCGGCGTCTGTTGCCTCGACCAGGTTTTTTTCATTCGTTTTTCGGTTTAGCTTATTACATTGTGAAATTTACTCGAGTAAAAAACCAACCACTTCTGAAGCTGATGTGCTGTTTCGGATGAATAACTTTTCAATCTGTGGGTAATAGATTGAAAAGAAAAGCTAGCCATTTTAGACTATAAGGAGGTTAAGTTCATGACAGACCATGGCGATTCACCGGGAAGGATGCCGCAATTCCCCGAGCCTTATTGGAGGGATTCTACGGAGCTTCCTTCATTTGAAAGATTAACAGAAGATATTGAGACAGATACCGTTATCATTGGAGGCGGAATTGCTGGAATAACAGCTGCTTATTTGCTTGCGAAAGAAGGCACTAAGGTCGTTTTATTGGATGCAAGTAATATTTTAAACGGAACTACTGGTCATACAACGGCTAAAATTACCGCCCAGCATGGCCTTATCTATGAAGAACTGATCAGCCATTTTGGCGAAGATACGGCCAGGCTCTATTATGAGGCAAACAATGAAGCTGTTCAGTTTTTGAAAAATACAGTAAACAAGCACAAAATTAACTGTGATTTTAGTGAAGAGGATGCTTACGTCTATACCAATTCCAGCGAATATATTCAAAAACTGATTAACGAATATAAAGCGTATGAAAAGCTTGGTATTAGCAGTGAATATTTAGCCGAAATCCCGATCCCGGTGGAAATGAAGGCCGCGATTGTCATGAAAAGTCAGGCTCAATTCCATCCTTTAAAATATTTAACGAGTCTTATCGATGAGATCGTTCAAGACGGCGGCAAGATATATGATAATACAACCGCGGAGAACATTGAGAAAGGAAAAAAGCCTGTCGTTGTCACCCGCGATGGCAATCGCCTTACTTGCAGCAATGTCATCATAAGCTCACACTTCCCTTTTTATGACAAAACCGGGGGCTATTTTGCAAGAATGCATGCTGAACGTTCATATGTGCTTGCCGTTAAGCCTGAAAAGCAGTATCCGGGTGGAATGTATATCAATGCCGAGCAGCCAACCCGTTCGCTGCGCTCAGCTTCAATCGATGGCGAACAACTGATTCTCGTAGGTGGGGAAGGCCATGTCACTGGCCATGGCATAAACACGTCTGAGCATTACGCGGCGCTTGAGGATTTTGCCGAAAAAACATTTGGCATAAAAGAGATCCCATATCGATGGTCTGCCCAGGACTTAATCACTCTCGACAAACTTCCTTATATCGGCAATATTACGGATAACAATCCGAATATTCTTGTGGCAACCGGTTTCCGTAAATGGGGTATGACAAACGGAACGGTTGCGGCACTGCTGCTGTGCGACATCATTGCTGGCAGAAAAAATAAATACGAAGAGCTCTTCACCCCATCGAGATTTAACACGGACCCGAGTTTAAAAAGACTCTTTTCACAAAATGCCGAGGTTGCAAAATCATTTATCGGGGGCAAGCTTGACCATCCGGACAGAAAGCCTGAAGAGCTCAACCAGGATGAAGGTGCTGTTGTGATGATCAACGGGAAAAGGACAGGAGCCTATAAGGATAAAAACGGCGAAGTGCACCTTGTCGATAGGACCTGCACCCACATGGGCTGTGAACTGGAGTGGAACAACGGGGAACGGACATGGGACTGTCCTTGCCATGGATCGAGATTCAGCTACAAAGGTGATGTTGTTGAGGGCCCTGCGGTATCACCGTTGAAAAGAATAAACATATCTTAGACTTTGGACAACCTCTCCGCGATGGGGAGGTTTTTTTATAGCAAAAAAATTTGATGATTTCTGTTTAAAAAGAAGTGAAACGTAGTAATCATTAACCGTTAACCGTTTTAATTTTATGATGATCATAAATGACGAAAAAGGCTTTAGCCTGGAGACACCAACAAGCGAACCCATTCCGGAAAACTTTAAAAATAACCAGCTTGGAGGTGTTGAAGGCACAGGAACAAGCCTGATATAAAACTTGTTCCCCAGGCAGTTTACATCAAGCTTTTGTGAATCCAAATGGCGGACTGGGAGCCGTCCCCCATAGCAATGGTGACTTGTTCTGAGTGGGCAGCAACGTCTCCTGCTGCCCAAACGTTTTGAACATTGGTCATTTTCGTTCTCGGATCAATCGGAATATGGCGGTTTTCCAATGTTTGAACCCCAAGCTGCTGCGCCAGACCGGATTTGACTTCATTACCGCCAAAAGCGATAAAACCGCGACTGCCAGGGAGTTTTTCTCCATTCTTTAAAATGGCCCCTTTAAAGTTCTCACCATCCACAACAATATTTTGAATCGGTTCGTCAATATATCGAATCGAATGGTCCTTTAATTTTTGCTGAAGTTTGTCATCTACCGGCTTTTGTTCATGGTTAATAAAGGTGAGCTTGTTTGTCCAATACAGGAGAGTCAAGGCCATATTCGCGCCGGGATTTCCCGATCCTAACACAATTGTTTCTTGATCCTTGACCTCATAACCATCACAATCGGGACAAACATACACAGTCATTCCCAGACATGGATAGATCTCGGGGAAGTTTGGAATACGGTCCATTACCCCTGTAGCAAGCAGCAGCCTTTTTCCGGTAAAGCTTTCCCCTGTGTCGGTCATAATATTAAATTCGCCTTCATTTATTGCTTTAGCCTGGTCCGCTTTACCAGCAAAAAACTCAACGCCATATTGTTCGGCTTGTTTTCGGCCAATTTTTCTGAGTTCTTCCCCGCTTATACCATCAGGGTAGCCAAGAACATTATGATAGCCTTTGCAAATAGATGACCTGCCATCGTTTGCATCGATGACGAGAACTTTGTGTTTGTATCTGCCTAACTGGATCGCCGCTTGAAGGCCCGCTATTCCGCCGCCAATAATCATACAGTCATACATGAATTTGAGCATCCCCTTCCGATCTAAAATTCAAGCTCCCGGCTGCGGGAACAAACACGTGTCATCAAATTTTTTATCTAATATTCTCTCTATTTCATACTTCCCTAAAAACTGCTGGTTAACCTTTAAATCACACAGAGAAATAATCGGTAGATGCTTCTTCATAATCAAAAAGTGCGCTGTGATCTATGGTGAATCGAAATAAAAAGATCGAAGGGATCCCCCTCGATCTTTGCAGGTAATGTTAATTTGATAGATCCTGGCTTCCCTTTGATATCCCCAAATCGGGTCCGCGCTGAATAAATTTCTGGTACATAAATATGCCAACCATTAAAACAGCTCCTACGATTGAGGAGATAAGCTCTGGAACAACCAATAAAATCCCGGCTATGATCAAAACTCCTCTTAACAATATAGGTATTGGCTTCACCCAATAACCGATCATCCCGGCCCCGACTCCGATCATTCCTATGGTTGAGCTGATCATAATAAGCGTAGCCCCAACCCAATCCGTATCGATCAGCAGCATTTGCGGCGAGAAAACAAAAATATAAGGAATGATAAAGGCCGCAATTGCCAAGCGTGTTGATTCCACACCCGTTTTCAAGGGGTCACTCTGGCCGATTCCTGAAGCAGCAAAGGCAGCCAATGCAACCGGTGGAGTGATATCCGCCACAATACCAAAATAAAACACAAACATATGCGCCGCCAAGAGCGGAAAGCCGAGCTCAACTAAAACCGGTGCTGCAATTGTTGAGGTTATAACATAATTTGCTGTCGTAGGAACGCCCATACCGAGAATTAAACTGGCAACCATCGTCATAATCAGGGTAATAAATACCTGCCCACCGGCAAGATCAATGAGCCCGTTGGCAAATTTCAGGCCTATTCCTGTAAGAACGATAACCCCGACGATCATGCCGGCCGCCGCACAAGCCACAGCTACGCCCAGGGCAGCCCTTGCCCCAGTTTCAAGCGCTTCTATAAGCCCTTTAATGGTCAAGCGTTTTTCACCCGGTTGGATAAACCCTGTCACTATCGCGACAAACAACCCGTACAGCGCCGCTCGCATCGGGCTCATTCCAGTGCTTAGCAGGTAGATGATTGAAACAATCGGAACCAGTAAATAAAGCTTTTTTAATACGTATTTAACAGACGGCAGTTCTTCTTTCGTTAAACCGCGCAGTCCCAATCTTTTCGCTTCATAATGAGTCATGATCCAAATGCCAACAAAATACAGAACTGCTGGTATTGCAGCCGCTTTAACGATTTCCCAATAAGGAATACCCGTAAATTCAGCCATCAAAAACGCGGCAGCTCCCATTACCGGAGGCATGATCTGCCCTCCGGTTGAGGATGAAGCTTCTACAGCACCAGCAAATTCCTTTCGGTAACCAAGTTTTTTCATGAGCGGAATCGTAAACGCACCTGATGTGACTACATTGGCCACTGAGCTGCCGCTTATTGTTCCCTGTAAGGCACTTGAAAAAATTGTCACTTTCGCTGGTCCGCCGCTGGCACGTCCTGCAATGACAAGAGCCAGGTCGTTAAAATAATCTCCTACCCCCGTTTTATCGAGAATGGCCCCGAAGAGAACGAATAAGAAAATAAAGGTAGCGGAAACGGCAAGCGGGGTTCCCAGGATCCCTTCCGTTGTAAAATACATATGCGAAAATAAGCGCTCAAAGCTTATGCCGCCATGTCTTAAAAAGGAGGGGAAATATTGGCCAAATAATGCATACAAGAGAAATACGGAAACGATGAGTGTTATCGGTATGCCGACAACGCGCCTTGATCCTTCAAGAACGAGCAAGATAGCAAGCGCCCCGACAATTAAATCAAGTGTAGTTGGCATTCCGATCCGGCTCACCAGGTCATCAAAAAATAACAGCCAGTATAATCCAACAAAGATGCCGACAAAAGCAAGTATCACATCGATAATCGGAATCTTTGTTTCGCCTATTTTCTTTTTTGAAAATGGAAAAAGCAGAAAGATTAAGCCAAGGACAAACGCTAAATGAATCGAGCGCTGAAGCTGTGAGCTTAACCCGCCAATCAAGGCGGTGTATATATGAAATAATGAAAATGAGACAGCAAAAGCCGTAATGAGTTTATTTACAATGCCGCTTAATCTTCTTGTACCGGCTTCCGGATCATATTCAGCAAGGAGATCCTGGAGATCCTTTTGTGAAAGAGTATTTTGTTCCTGTAACCCTTTATTCAAATTGAAACAACCTCCTTAAAAATGATTGTATTGGACTCTCTTGTGTAACGGAGAATCGCAGAGAGGTGCCTGGTTCACTTAAGTCTTTCAGAGGTATCGTTTCTCCCTTAAATAACAATGCATGGTTGGCAATAACCTGTCCGATAAAAAGATCAATAAACGGAACTTTCCGATTAATATTTTCAATGATAATCTTTCCGTTTTCAGTTCTCATTTTTTGTCCTTTTTCAATATCAAAAGGCAGCCCTGCCCCGAAGGATTCATAAATGGTAGAATCAATAACTAACTCATCGCTTCCGACCCGAATCACTTCATCCACTTCTGTTTTTTCAACAGAATGGGTAAACCGGATCGTGAATATATCATCCTTTGCAACGGGCTTGCTCCATAGTACTTTATTCGTTTCATTTGATGTGATGGTCAGCATTGGGGATTGTTTTATATTTACTAACCAAAAAAGGAGCAGTAAAAATATGGGGAGCAAAAGATATTTCCTCATAAGATGTGTACAAGGGAGCTTGCGAGCTCCCCTGCATTTTCCTCCTTACTTGCTAATACCCTTCTCTTTAAAGTACTTTTCTGCTCCCGGATGAACAGGAATCGTTAATCCTTCAAGAGCTGTATCCAGTGTAATTTCTTTCCCTTTATCATGCTTGGAACCCAGACTGTCAAGGTTCTCATAGATTGCTTTTGTCAACTTATAAACAAAGTCTTCACTTAAATCGCTGTTAACCGTTAATGCTGCTAAAACCGCAACTGTTGTTGCATCCTCTTCCTGGCCATCATACGATCCCTTTGGAACGACTTCATCGATAAAGAACGGATACTCCTCTTTAAGCTTCGAAATCACATCATCACCCAAGCTGATAACCCGGACTCCTTTTGTTACCGCAATGTCGGATACAGAAGCGTTAGGGACTCCTGAAGTAACAAACATCGCATCAATTAGTCCATCTTTAAAGCTGTCAGCTGAATCTGCATATGATTTTAAGTCTTCTTCGATATCGTCATATGATAGGCCCGCTGCTTTTAAAATTTGTTTACTATTCGCTTCGTTTCCGCTTCCTGGAGCTCCGACCGAAACTTTCTTTCCTTTTAAGTCTTCTATTGAATTAATATCGCTATCGGCTGCGACAACGAGCTGAATAATTTCAGGATATAATGTTGAAATGGCACTAATCCCATCAAGCTTTTCCTTAAAGACTTCTGTGCCATTAACAGCATAATCGGCAATATCATTTTGTGTAAATGAAACCTGAACATCACCTTTGGAGAGCAGCTGCATGTTCTCAACGGAAGCTCCGGTTACCTGGGCAGTCGCGGTAATATCAAGCTCACTCTCTAAAATCTCTGCCATTCCCCCACCTAATGGGTAATACACTCCACCCGTTCCCCCAGTCGCAATTGTGACCGCTGTTGGATCTGCTTCACCTTCTGAAGATGAAGACGTTGAAGGTGAAGATGAACAACCCGCAATAACAAGTACAAATAAAGCGAGTAACGAAAACAACCCTCGTTTTATCATTCTTGATTTCCCCCTTTTGATGACAATTCTAAATTTTCCATCTATTATAGTTAATCATGGAAAAGGTTTAGATGTCAATTTTGAGCACGAGAAAAAGGTACTTAGCAGGATTTCTTAATTTGTTAATATATTGGAGAATTTTCATGTACTGATTAACAAGAAACGTCGATATATACCCTCCTTTTACTTTTTTTAAACTTCTGAAATCTCTCAATGTAATAAGCTACCGAAAAATGAATGACTTTGTCTAAATAAACAGGAGTGTGCCGTGGAAACCGTTTTTCAGTTAAAGAGCTTTATGAACTTTATTTTCTGTAAAAAAAAAATCGAAGGAGCTACCTTCGATTTTTTACAATACCTTGCTTAGAAATGCTTTTGTTCGTTCATGCTGTGGATTACCGAACAATTCATTCGGTTTGTTTTCTTCGACAATATAACCGCCATCCATGAAGAGGACCCGGTCTCCGACTTCACGCGCGAATCCCATCTCGTGGGTGACGACAACCATGGTCATCCCTTCTTTAGCCAACTGCTTCATGACTTCCAGGACATCGCCGACCATTTCCGGATCAAGCGCTGATGTAGGCTCGTCAAAAAGCATAATTTTTGGATCCATCGCAAGTGCACGGGCAATCGCAACACGCTGTTTTTGCCCTCCTGATAATTCTCCCGGATAGCTTTCCGCCTTCTCACGCAAGCCGACTTTATCGAGCAGCTCAAGTGCCCTCTTATTAGCCGCTTCTTTATCGATAGAGCGTACTTTTGTTGGGGCGAGTGTGATATTTTCCAATACAGTTTTATGCGGGAAGAGGTTGAATTGTTGAAAAACCATTCCTACTTCTTGTCTCACCTTATTAATGTCCAGCTTTGGGTCGGTAATATCCTTGCCATCCACAATGACATGGCCATCGGTTATGTCCTCAAGACGGTTCAGACAGCGCAGGAATGTACTTTTCCCGGAACCAGAAGGTCCGATGACACAGACGACTTCTTTCTCCTTGACTTCCGCATTGATATCTTTTAACACTTCTAATGTGCCAAACGATTTTCGTAAATTTTTCACTTGGATGATGCTCATCGCAGCTCAAATCTCCTTTCAAGGAAATTGGCCAGTAATGTTAGTAAATAAATGATCACAAAATACATAACACCAACTGTAAGCCAAATATTAAATGCTTCGAACGTAGCTGAGGCTTGAATTTCCCCTTTTTGGGTTAGGTCAGCAATTCCGATAATGGAAAGAAGGGAGGTATCTTTTAAGCTGATAATTGATTGGTTCGTTATGGTAGGAAGCATTCTTCGAAACGCCTGGGGAAGAACAATATAGCGCATATTCTGAACACTTGTTAAGCCAAGCGATCTTGCTGCTTCAGATTGTCCTTTATCAATTGATTGAATACCGGCTCTGATAATTTCTGCAAAGTAAGCTCCTGCATTAATCGCCACCGTAATAATCCCTGCCGTTGTGTTATCCAGCTGAATGAATTCAAATGAATTTAAGCCGAAGTAGATAAAAAACAATTGGACAATAAATGGCGTCCCGCGAATTGCATCAACAAATACGATTGCAATCCAGTTCAAAGGTTTTAAAGGAGCCAATCGGAATAACGCGATAACGAGACCGATAACAAAACCTAAAATAATTGCGATTGCAAATATATAAAGAGTGACCTGAAGGCCTTCTACTAAATATGGAAAAACAGCGATAATCGTGTCCATCCATTCATCTCCTTTCAAAAACAAGGCGCGCACGAGTGCGCGCCATCTTGTGTTCAAATATTAACTATTCAGCAAGGTATTTGTTTATAATCTCATCATACTTGCCGTTTTCTTTAAGCTCTGCAAGACCCTTATTGATTTTTTCCAAAAGATCTTGATTTTCGCCTTTTAACACAGCAATGCCATATTTATCCCCATTTAAGCGGTCACCAACGATTTCCAATCCAAGATCGTCTTTGGCAATCGCATAAGCGATAACCGGATAATCTTCGATAAGCACGTCAGCATTGCCGTTTGCGACCTCTTGGAACATCGCTGGGCTGTCATTGAATTGAACGACTTCAAAGCCTTTATCTGCAGCATTATCTGTGGCAAATTTTGCACCAGTCGTTCCTTTTTTAACGGCTACTTTTTTGCCTTTCAGATCATCAACTGAACTTATATCTTTGCTGCCTTGCTTCACAACCAGTGTGAGCCCGGCGTCAAAATATGGCTCGGAGAAATCGACTACCTTTTTTCTTTCATCCGTGATGCTCATACCGGCAATTGCAACATCCAATTGATTTGCTTGCATTGCAGGAATGATTCCGCCAAAGTCCATAGGCTTTAATTCAATTTTAAAATCCTGGCTTTCAGCAATCGCATTGATCAGGTCAATATCGATTCCTGTGTATTCTCCGCCTTCTTCAAACTCGAATGGAGGGTAGGTTGTATCGATTCCAACTTTATAAACCTTGTCTTCCCCACTGCCTGATTCACCGCCTGATGCCTTATCTTCTGACGAACCACAAGCTGCCAACAAAAGAGTAAGTACTAAAAATACACTAAACAGTTTGAATTTTTTCATTTTAATCCCCCTCTAAAATGTTTTTCTCTATAAAATTTAAGGATAGCTAGTTATAAATATACCATTTCTATTATAATTTATAAACTTTAAAACATTTTATATATTTACCTCCACTCCAAGTTTTTGGCTATTACTTTACTATCCAAATGAAATCATTTCCAAAAATATGTGATACCGTTGATTACATTTCCACATTTGCCCTGTGTATCTAACTATTCCAATAAAAACATTTGGACATACCTTATTAAGGAGTTGGAAATTCATCCTTATTGGGAGGTGCAGATAATGTCTATATCACGTTATTACAATATGTGTAACCGGGGAATTGGAAGAGCTGTGCAAATTAGAACGCGTGACGGCCGTATTCATGGAGGAATTATTGAGCGAGTCACTCCATCCAGAGTATTTCTTCGGCCGTTTGGAAGGGGCCGGAGCTATGGAGGATATGGTTATGGCGGTTGGGGCTGGGGATTTGCCGCGGGGATTGCTCTGGGAGCGATAGCCGCATTAATTTTTATTCCGCTTTTCTTGTGGTAAGCAAAGCCCAAATCTCGATAAGAAGGGCGAAGAAACTTTGTTGAGTTTCTTCGCCTCTTTTCATTTTATGCAGAAACAAGAAAACGGTATTATCTAATATTTTAATAGATTCTATCTCAAATTCTCGCCTCCAATGTCGTAAATAAGCACTATATACCAGTCTCTTATTGACATTTTTCAACATAATCATACAATAGAATCAGGATTATAATAGGTTTTTTGTCGTATTCTGGTATATAAAAGGAAATAGATTCTTTAGCAGGGGTTATTTTTACCCTTTTTCACCACTTTTAATAGATAGAAATTCGTTAAGTTAATTAGGAGGAGTTGAAGTTATGAGCAAGGATACAAAAAATAAATCAATGGGTTGGTTTAAAGGAGTCCTTTCCAATCAAAACCAAATGGAACCAGGCAACGAAGATGTGGTATCACCAATCGAGACAGTGGAGATGCTGCTTGATCATGTCGAAAAAGTCGATTCAGTCGATAGCCCTGTCAATAAACAGGTTTTTCAAAAAGACAGTCAAGATAAGGTTTCACTGGATTTGATTGTTTCTGTCGAAAATATGCTGAAAGACCGGCAATTGACTCTTTATAAAAAGAAAGGCCTGGAGGAGCAATTATATAATGCGAATGAAATGATTCGCCGCTTAAAGCATGATGAAGTCAAAAAAGAGCAGCTCTTGCAGGAAAAAAACAAGGAGTATAGTGTGCTGGAAGGTAAGCTGACCAATAAACAAATGAGTTATGACCAGCTTCTCGAAGATTATAAAGACTATCAAACTACGTCGAATAATGAGTTTGAAAAAATGACAAACCAGTTGGAAAAAGAAATGATTAAATATGCAAAGCTCAGTGAAGAATCGACCAACACTCAATATCAAAACATGTTAAAAATCAAAGAGCTTGAAGAGCGCGTCAGGAATCTAGAGGTAGAAAATCAAAATTACGTGGAGCAATATGAAAGAATCGTTGAGGAAAAAACAGAGTTAATGCAGACGATTAATGATTTCACAGATCGGATGTCCATCTCTTTTTCGGCGAAGACTGCGGCTTCATTTACTCCATCTGAGTAATCTGGCAGCTATATAAATATTTATGACTGGAGAGCAAAGGGGGCAGCCATGTCAGTCTATCAGGGAAAGCTGCTTGAATTATCATCTATCGAGCGGGCGTTTAATAAATCATTTTTACATATAAAATTAACATTTGAACAGGAAGTTGAACTACTGTGGGAAATAGATGATGATACTGCCGAGAAACTAAAAGCAATCACTGCTTTTGAACAAAACTATAAATATAGATTATCGTTACAGAGCTTTTGGGATCCATCAAGGCAACAGCATACAAGTTTTTTAACAAAAACATATTGTGATCACAGTGATCGGTTACAATTTGCTTGTTCGGAAGAATATGTGAAAGCCTTAAACTCTATTAAGCAAATCCAACAAACAAGCGAAGTTCAAACTTTACCATTCTTAGCTATTAATACACCGTTTAATGATTTTAATCAAGATCAGCCAGGGGTAACATCCCGCCGCTATAATCGTAAGCTTGGTTGGATGGCTGTGGCCATGATCAGTGTCATGTCGACCATTCTATTAGGATATTCAGGTCATTCTTTTATAAATGAGACAACAATTGCCCAAAAAACAACGGTAAAAGCGGAAAGTGTCGTGGAAGATGCCGTTGTGAACCAGGCAGAACCAGAACCGTTAATTCCAGAAGAGGAAATCGATGTGGCAAATCAAACTGCTGTTCCTGTTATTGACTTAAACGAGGCAGTGACCTATAGCATTCCGGAAGGTTCTGTTGCGCTTACATTCGATGACGGTCCTTCTAAATATTCAGTAGAGATAGTAAATATATTAAATAACTATCAGGTTGGCGGTACTTTTTTCTTTATGGGCATGAATGTGAAAAAATATCCTGAATCCGTTCAGTATGCCAAGTCGAATGGCTACGCGATCGGCAGTCATTCTATGAACCACCCCAATTTCGCGAATCTTTCCCTGGAAATGCAGGAGAGCGAGTTACTGCAATCCAATCAATTGCTCGCAGAGGTTATCGGTGAAAAAGTCGAGCTCTTTAGACCTCCATATGGAGCTAAGAATGCAGCCACAATCGATTTAATGGCTAAACACCAACAAAAAATGGTCCTATGGAATAAAGATACCGAAGATTGGAAAGGGCGCAGTTCAGAGGAAATCTTTCATTATGTACTGAGCTCCCAGGCATCCGGCTCTATCATTCTTCTCCACGAATCGCAATCGGTTATCGAAGCGTTGCCTCAGATTATTGAGTACTTGCAAGGGCAAGGGTTACAAATTGTCAGTTTAAATTAGCATTTGCTATTAAGTTAGCAAATGTTTTTTTCATTGTGCCACGATTTTGTAATTCAACGCTTGTTTAAAATGTTGCTCACAAAATGAAAAGTCCGCCTTTTTGATATACCAGTGACCCTCTCTATTCAAGCAAATTACCAGCTTCATCAATAAATAATTTTGAGATCAATGATAGCGTTTTATTTTTATTGTAGACGAGGTAGAAATACCTTTCGTCGTTTAAATCGTCAATCTCATGCAGGCAAATCATCTTATTCATCACATATTCTTTTGCGGCTATTTCGGAAATAATTGAGATACCGATGCCTTGCTTTACGAATTGAATTAAACTCTCACCACTGTCTGTATAGGTAATAATATTTAATTGATCTTTTGGAATTTGCTTCTTTTTCAAAAATTTTTCAAGAATAGAGTTGGTTCCAGATTCAGAGCTTCTCATCACAAGAGGGTATTTCGTGATGTCTTCCATGTTTACGGGATCTTTGATTTTAAACTGTGTAGATGTGATCAGAACCAATTTCTCTTTTAATAGGGGAATATAATGAAGCTTGTCATCTTCATATTTTTCTCCGAGGACCCCTAGATCGACAGAACCATTAAGCACTTTTTCTGCAACAATTTTTGAAGGCGATTGATTGATATGAAATGTAACCTCAGGGTATTGCGTTCTAAATATCTTGACCATTTTAGGGATCATGAACTGGCCAGGCACAGAACTGGCGGCAATTCGGACAACTCCCCGCAACTCTTTCATACCTTGATTTAGATCGAGTAAAGCTTCATCCTTTAATCGCAATATTTTCAGTGCCCATTCATACAAACGTTCTCCATAGGGGGTAACAATACTATCCCTGCCGACACGATCGAAAAGTTTAACATTTAACATCCTTTCCAACGCATGAATATGGGAGCTCACTGTTGATTGGCTTAAAAAAATGTCATCGGCAGCCTTCGAAAAACTCTTATGTTCAACTACCTTTGTAAACACATACAATTGGTGTAAATCCATCACAGTTTGCCCTCCGATTCATAGAATCGATTAATTATCATCGCCATAATAGATAAATTGAATTTATATAAGAGTATCATTTTTCTATAATGTAATGGAACACAAGTATTGGGACATTTTTTGACAGATTCAAAAATTTATTTTAGACGGCGTTTTGGGAGAAGTTTGCGAATATCTGCCTAAACCTTTTTATCAGGGGGAATAGAATGAATGGAACTTAACTATGAACCAGATCTGACTTATGATGCTGGTCCGACCGGGTGCGGGGAACTGATCATGAATCTGTTCTTAACAATGAAAAAAATGAGAAGCGGGCAAATCATCGAAGTAATCTCCTACGACCCGGGCGCCCGTGAAGATCTGCCAGCCTGGTGCAGAATGCAAAAGCATCGGCTTCTTAACCGGACAGACTTAGGCAGGATAAGCCATTACTACATTGAAAAAGGCTAAAAACCGCCTTTTACATAAAAAACATTCAACGATGGAGGAATAAATGATATGGCTGGGAAATTTTTAGTCAGTTTAACGAATGCAAAGAACGATCCGGACAAAGCAACTGTTGGTTTTGTGGTAGCAAACGCTGCGGTCGCATCAGGTCAGGAAACAGTGGTTTTCTTAAATGTTGAGGGTGCATTTCTTGCATCAAAAGGTTATGCGGATGAAATTCATGAGGAAGGTTTTGCCCCTTTAAAACAGCTCATGGATCAGTTTATTGAAGCGGGAGGAACTGTTTGGGTATGCAGTCCTTGCTTTAAAAAGCGAAATTTGGAAGAAGATAACCTTATTGAGGGTGCAACCATTGTCGGGGGAGCGAAATTAGTTGAGTTCCTTAGCCTTGGTGCCGCGTCTATCACCTATTAGCATGAGAACAGTTGATGGCGTATGTGATGGTGGAGACTTAGATTGTGGGTCTGGCTTGCTGTTAATCATAAAAAAAGCGATGGACCCGCTTCTGGCTGGGCAGGTACTGGAAGTACGAAGCAGGGAAAGAACGGTTGCTGAAGATTTACCGGCCTGGTGCCGGATGGTCGGGCACAAATACCTGGGTTCAGAACCGGGAGATCATACAATGCGCTATTTGGTTGAAAAAGGCTCCAATCATGCCGAACTCGAGAAGGATTTACAGGCAGCTAAAGGGTACAAGTGGAGTGTTCGTGTACGCGGAGAACAAGGCCTCTCCGCAAAAATCCACTCACGGAACCATACCTTCATGGCTGGCCAGCCTGCAGATTTTAGTCATAAGGTAATTGCGCCAAGTGCGATTGATTATCTGCTGGCCTCACTTGCTTCTTGTTTAACAGTTGGCTATAAGGCTCAGGCGTCGAGGCGAAACATCGTGATCGATAATCTGGAGCTCTCTTTAAAAGGCGGATTGGAAAATGTCTTGTACCATCTGGAATTAGAAGATGAAGGCAGCCCTCAAATCAAACAGATATCAGGGACATTCTTTGTTTCCTCACCTGAACAAGAAGAAATTCTTTTACAATTATGGAATGACACGCTTGTCCGTTCACCAATTTATCAAACTCTTAATCAAGCGATCAACATTGATATCAAACTCTCAATTGTATTTTAACATGGAGGAAAAACCAACTATGGAATTACCCAAATTCCCGACCACTGTCATCGGCAGCTGGCCGAGATCAAAGGAAGTACAAAAGGCGATGCGTGATAAACGGGCCGGAAGAATAAGTGATGAGGAATTTCAAGCAGCTGCCGATCAGTCAATATTGGAATGCCTGAAATGGCAAGAAGAAGCAGACATTGATATTGTGTCGGATGGAGAACAGCGACGGGATAATTTTATTTCTTTCGTAGCTGATCATTTGAATAATGTTCGGATGCTCACGGTCTCTGAGCTTCTTGATTATGTTGAGGATAAAGCAGGCTTTGAGGAAATTTTGGGAACTTTGGATGTCCCGGCTTTTTCAATGTCTAATCCGGCAGCGACAGGTAAAATCAGCCGCAAAAAACCACTCGCTTTAAATGACTATTTGTTCCTTAGAAAGCATACAGATAAAGCTATTAAGGTCGCTTTGCCAGGGCCGTATCTTTTAACGAGAGCAATGTGGGTGGAAGGATTATCAAAGGAAGCCTATCCGACAAAAGAGGATTTATCCGCCGATATCATCAAAGTTTTGCGAGAAGAATTGCAAGATCTAATTAGAGCAGGCGTCGATTTTGTCCAATTTGATGAACCCGTTCTGACGGAACTTGTTTTCACCCAGAAAAATGCAAACCGGACGTTCATGTGTGGTGCACTGACAGCTAAAGCGGACGCTGAAGAAGAAATTGCCTTTGCCCTCGACCTAATGAATCAAGTTACAGATGGAATGCTGGGCCAGGCAACAAGGGTGGGGGTCCATGTTTGCCGTGGCAACTGGAGCACACAGGAGCAAGTATTGCTTCGCGGCCCTTATTACCCTTTAACCCCCTATCTTTCCAATGTGCATGTAGACCAGCTTATCCTCGAATATGCGACCCCGCGCGCCGGAGAAATTGATGCTGTTCGTGACTTTGGCGGAAAAGAGCTCGGATTTGGGATCGTAAATCCACGGACAGAAGCGGTCGAAACCGTTGAAGAAATCGTTGAGCGGGTGGAAGAGCTCAGAAACTATCTGCCTGATGAAAAAATCTTCCTGAATCCTGATTGTGGCTTTGGAACTTTTGCGCAACGGCCGATGAATAGTGATCATATCGCTTACGCAAAATTAAAAGTCATGGCGGAAGCAGCTGCAAAGCTTCGGGAAATGGCACTTGTTTAGAAAGTCGAACGATAATGGACAGGAGGAGTAAAAATGGTAAAAAAGATTGTTAAGGTTGAGGGAAAAGGAAATGGAATGCGTCAATGAACATAAAAATAATACAGCGGCTTGATAAAGGTTTCACCCTTTATTAAGCCGCTTTTATATAGGACTTATCATAATAAAATCAACAGTTTGTCATCCATCTGTCCTATGGTGTTGCAACTACAGGTGCAAGCTTTTGAATGCGTCCTTCCGCTTTATATTCAAACGGCTGTGGCAGTGATTTTACAAAATCAACTGTCGCCTGTAAGTCTTCCGGTCCTACCTCTAAATCAGTAGAAAGTGCACCAATTCCGTATTTCGTATTACCGTACATATAGTTGTTGACGACAACTGTATATTCTTTCGTTTTATCAATTTTGCTTCCGTCAGGCAAGATGATGTCGACAACCTTTCCTGTACCAGAATCATACGTGTACTTGAATCCAGCTACATGGAAGTCGAGACTTAAAGCTTTAGTTGTCGGATTCATTGTAATTTGGTTATTCAGCACCGTCTCTAAATCGGCACCGCTAAGTTTTACTTTATTCAGGATGTTACCGAATGGCTGAATCGAGAACAGATCACCAAATGTTACTTCGCCGGCGTCAAGCTGGGCACGCACCCCGCCGCCATTCATCAACGCAAAATCCGAATTCATCGCCTTCTTCATGCCGTCAGCGATTAGATTACCGAGGGCAACATCAGCGAATTCCGATGCTGTCGAAGGATAGTTCTTCGCTAAGGTTGTCGCGGATTGACCAACCACTTCAGCCTTGATTGGGGCTACTTTATCTTCATACTTCTTCATAATCGCTGAAACGGCTGGATCTGGAGTGTAGTCGTTTTGATAAACCGTTACAATTTCTGCTGCTTTTTTAACAATTTCCCCGCTGACAGGATCAAGCTCAAGGTCGACATCCGAGAAAGCAGAACCATATGAATAGGCTTGAACGATTAACTTGTTATCCACTACTCTGTTCACGTTCACATGGTTGTGTGCTGCAAAAATGACATCGACTTCGTCGTCTACTTTTTCAGCAATTTGCGAAGCATCGAATGCATCAGTATAACCGTCCTGCGTGGCAGGATTATGGGCAAGCACAACGATTGCTTCGATACCCTGTTGCTTTAATTCATGGGTATATTTGTTGATCGCTTCTGCTTCGTCGGTAATTTTCAAGTCTTCATTACCTTTTGTAACAATCATATTAGGTGTTTCCTGGGTGACAACGCCAATGAAACCGAGTTTTTGGCCGCCAACATCTTCGATCGCATAGGGCTTGGTGATTAAATCACCTGTTGACATATCAAACGCATTTGCTGCAACAACAGGGAAGTTCATACCATCATAGCCTGGCGAGCCTTTTGGATGGTCACCGCCATTCATCATCCGTCTTAATTCGGCTATGCCTTCGTCAAATTCGTGGTTTCCAAGCGTACCGACATCGAAGCCCATCGCTTCCATCACTTCCACTGTCGGCTCATCCTGGAAAAGAGCTGAAATGAGCGGACTTCCACCGATCATATCACCAGAATGGACCAACAGGGAGTTGGGGTTCGTCACTTCACGCTGTCTAATCGCGGCAGCTGTGTACTCCATGCTTCCTGCAAATTGGTTTCCGACTTTCGTATCTGTGTCAAGCTGGCCATGCAAATCGTTTAAGCCCAGCAATTGCACTTTTGTGTTTTCTTTAGGGGCGACACCAATGTCCAGCTTGAAGATACCGAAGCCCAAGCTGTCTGTTTTATTTGTGTTGCTGATTTTGCTGCCTTCTTTTATATAAGCTTCTGCTTTTGGAGAGGTGGTAAATGTAACATTCACATTTCCTTCAATAGGTGCGATCGACCAGTTATCATCGGCGGTCGGAGTAATCTCTTTCATTTCAGCAATATAATCCATGAGAATTTGGCGGTTCTCATCAGCTGAATCGACAACCAGTTCGCTTCCTTTTACACCCGGGAAGTTACCGCCGCCGCCAGCACGATAGTTGTTCGTAACAACGATAAAGTCCTGGTTCGGATCAACAGGCTGGCCATTATACATTAGGTTGCTGACCCGGCTTGAATCAGGATTAATCACTTTCCCATTCGGATCGTATTTTGCCGCTTTTGTTACATCGATTTGATATTGAACCCCATCGATAACATCGAAATTAAAGACTTGGAACGCTGGATTTAGCAATGCCTGTTCTTCTGTTTTCTTAGGATCGATTTGGTTAAACTTACCGGCACTCATCTCGATCCATTCCTTGACAACAGAACCCTTTACTTTGATCGCTTTCAATGTGTTGTCATATAAATATAAGTCGCCGGCGCTGCGGATCGTTAAATCACCTTTTTTGATTTCTGTATACTCGGCTACTCCGTTGCGGCCGGCCTTGAATGGTGCACCGACAGACAGGATTGGCAGATCTTTATATTCAGGCTTCTTCTCGGCCACGTACTTTTCAACAAACCATTTTTGCGCATTGGTTACAACTTGGATCGAAGGATCGTCCTGAACCAATGAAAAATAACTGTGAATGTCATCTGTTGTTTTTCCAATCGGTGTGTTCACATATTTTACTGTTGCATCATGTGCATCCTTAACTGCACGAACAATCGCTTGATCCGGTGACACTGTACTTTCCGTTACCGTCTTTCCGGTTGCAGGATCTTTTACGTCTTTATATGTTTCCCGAGTCGACGATTGGGAATTTACAACCGACCATTTACCTTTTTCTTTTTTCAGCTCAAGGTCAATAATTCCTAAAGAACCGCCGCCATAGCCCGCTTGAACCGCTGGTACCCCGTTAATCGTCCCCTTGGCATTATCAACACCAGGCAATGGCTTTTTATCCGGTCCCAAGAACAATCCATCCAGTGCTGCCTCTGTTTTAGCAGGGAATACTTTATGCGTATGTGAAAAAGTAATCGCGTTAATACCAGGGACTTCACTTAATGAGTAAATGACGTCTTCCGTATTTCCTTTATTCGCGCTGAAGCCTGAGTGCGTCATGGCAATCACTACATCTGCGCCATCTTTCTTCATTTTCGGAATGAATTTCCTTGCTGTCTCAACAATATCTTTCGTGATGACCTTACCGTCAAGATGCGCTTTATCCCACTCATTGATCTGTGGAGGTACGAAGCCAATATAGCCAACCTTGATCACATGTTTCTTTCCATGCTCATCAACTACTTTTTTCTTGACGATTTTATATGGGGTAAATTTATTTTTATCATTGTTTGGATTATTATCGTGATCATCTTTGTAAACGTTTGCGTTCACAAAAGGAAAATTCGCATCATCATAGGCTTCATCGAGGAATTCAAGCCCATAATTGAATTCATGGTTACCTAATGTAGCCATATCATAATCCATTTGGTTCATTGCCTTAAAGACGGGATGCACTTCCCGATTTTTCAAAGGCTCAATTTTTGCCTTATATGTTCCAAGCGGAGTCCCCTGGATCAAATCCCCGTTATCTACTAATACACTATTTTTCACTTCTTGGCGCGCCTGCTTTACAAGCCTCGCTGTTTTAGCCAAGCCCACTTTCTCATAGGCAGCATCTTTGTAATAGTCATAGGCTAATAGATTTGTGTGAATATCTGTCGTTTCCATAACGCGAAGCTTTAAAACAGAAGCCTTATGTGACCTGTCTCGATCATCATCGTTATGGTCTTCTATATGATGATTTTTACCTGTTTGATGATTGTGCGCGTACTCTGCACTGGCTGGTGTGGAAAGAAAAGGAGCTGACATAAGAGCTAATGCAAGCGAAGCTGATAGTACTTTCTTAGCATTGCCATGCTTTTTTTTAATCATCCTTCATTCACCTTTCTAGTGATTATTTAATAGCTTAATTGAACTCTTAGAAGTATACAGAGGAAGGGTAAAACAGGTGTAAATCCTTTCTATAGAATTGTTAAGGAAATGTATCATTTGTAAACTATTTTTTTGAAAAATAGTTCCTTCATAATAATAAAAAAATTCCGGATACTTAGTAAGGGAAGAAAGTCCTTAATCAGTCTGTCAAACGAATTTATTTTTAGGGGGAAGAAGAAAAAACCAAACTCTTCTCCAGTGAGAGAAAAATTTGGTTTTTGACGAGAGGTTATTATTCTAGTTAAACGATTTGGCGGTCCCAGTGGCGGTGGGCCGCAACGGCTGCAACAAATTCTGTGACAAACCCGTTGATATCTTCACCTGTTACGACGCCTGGACAGTTCTTTTTATTGAAAATTTCCAGCCATTTCACACCTTCATGTGTCGCGCCGATCGCCTTAAAGTGGGAGAATGCTTCATTAACAAAGTATGCAGCATCATTTTGAAATTTTCTGCTTTGACCGCTTCCGCCCACGACATAAACTGCATCAAATAAGACGGAATCAGCCGTTAAAAAGGTATGATCGACTTCAAGCCCGCTGCCATCTGACCCTTTTACTGTCCCGAGTTTTTCACTAATGATTTCAGGCTGAATTCCCTCTGACTTCAACGAACCGAGAACGGACACGAGATCAGTACCGTTGAAATCATTTCCGACAATAACAGCAACTTTACGCGTATTTGGCTTTTTCTTTGTATTTTCCTGGCTTAGTGCCGCAGAGGATTTTGTGACGTTTGAGCCGCCCCCTTGAGGAGGATTCGCACCGATCGCTTCAGCAAATGCTGTCGCCAATTCGAGATTGACATTGGCAAACATATCGGCGACTTGCTGCCGTACGGACATGCTCTTCACTTTTCCCAGTTCAAAACTGAATGCCTCGATGATATGCTGTTTCTCAGGTTGACTCATGCTGTTCCAAAACAATGTCGCTTGCGAAAAGTGGTCTTTAAAACTATCGCTCCGGCTGCGGATTTTGCGGCCTTCCACTTTTTCCTGATAGTGTACATAACCGCCCTCTGCCTCACTTGCAGGGGCCGGTGTATTTGCTGCGAGCGAATTGTTATGATAGCTTACTTGCCCTACATTAATCGTCCGGCGCCCATATCCATCGCGCTGGTTATTATGGAACGGACAGACCGGTCTATTGATGGGCAGCTCATGAAAATTTGGACCGCCAAGGCGGATTAATTGCGTATCTGTATAGGAAAATAAACGTCCTTGCAGCAACGGATCGTTTGAAAAGTCTATGCCCGGTACAACATGGCCCGGATGGAATGCCACTTGTTCCGTTTCGGCAAACACATTATCGACATTGCGGTTCAAGGTCATTTTACCAATGATTTTTACAGGCACATCTTCTTCCGGCCAAAGTTTTGTCGGATCAAGAATATCGAAATCAAATTTGAATTCATCTTCTTCAGCAAGAAGCTGGACGCCCAGTTCAAATGCAGGATAATCTCCTTTCTCAATCGATTCCCACAAATCGCGACGCTGGAAGTCAGGATCCTTTCCTGATATTTTCTGCGCTTCATCCCACACAAGTGAATGCACACCAAGGACAGGCTTCCAGTGGAATTTCACAAAATGTGCTTTCCCTTGATCATTAACAAAGCGGAAAGTGTGCACACCGAACCCTTCCATCATCCGCAAGCTTCTTGGAATTGCCCGATCCGACATATGCCACATGATCATATGGGCCGATTCCTGATTGTTGGCTACAAAATCCCAAAACGTATCGTGCGCAGATGCTGCTTGCGGCATTTCATTATGTGGTTCGGGTTTGACCGCATGAATAAGATCGGGGAATTTTATCGCATCTTGAATAAAAAAGACGGGAATATTATTTCCGACTAGATCATAGTTTCCTTCTTCAGTGTAAAACTTCGTCGCAAAACCGCGCACATCCCGAACAGTCTCAGCCGACCCGCGTGAACCGGCAACAGTTGAAAATCGGACAAAGACAGGCGTTTTCACGGCTGGGTCCTGCAAAAATTTAGCCTTTGTATATTCTTTCATAGATTCATACACTTCAAACTCACCATGGGCTGCGAAACCACGTGCATGCACAATACGCTCGGGAATCCTCTCATGGTCAAAATGGGTCATCTTTTCCCGAAAATGAAAATCCTCCATTAACGTCGGTCCTCGTTCACCCGCTTTTAACGAAAACTCATCTTCTGAAATCTTCAATCCTTGATTGGTCGTCATTTTTTGGCCTGCATCATCGACACGAAACTGCTCTAATTGCTCATTTTTTCTGTTTTCATTGTTTTTACGCCCGTCTTTCATTCAGCAATTCCTCCCTGAAAGGTATTTGGTTCGTAAACCTACTTCTATCTTCGTACCCTGCTGCAAGTTTGAGCAAACGGGACTAATGCATGACTTTTCACACATTTAAGTCAAAAAAGATGAATCGGAAGATCCGTGTTTACAACGCAGAACACAGTTCCTATGAATTTTTCAACAAATTTTACATCTATTAAATAACTTCGTAAAAATATACATAAGACATTAATAATGGGCGTGGCACAACTCATACAACTTATGAAAATATCCCTAAATCTTATCACCTGTATAAATACAAACAGAATTCCTATGATCTTATATATTACTTCCAGCAGGTAAAAATCCCATTATTTAGTTGCGTGTTGATAGATTGTATATTCCATAAGTTGCATTTATCATCATTAACCAAGTAATTACAGTAGATTCACAAAGCTTTAAGAATGATTTGGTAACTTTTTTATAGATTAACTTCGGAGAACCTCAGCTAAAAAGATGTTTGGAGGTATTTTGATGAAAGCTAATAATTCAGGACTTAACAGACGAGATTTTTTAAAAGTCAGTGGAATGGGCACTTTGGCCTTAACACTAAGCAGTACGGGAATATTTGCCCTCAGTAGCGCTACAAAAAGTTTTGCGGCTTCTACCAGCAAAGCAACTGATGGTTTTGGCGGTTTTGGTCCTTTAGTAAAGGACCCAAATGGCATTCTTGATCTTCCGCAGGGATTCCAATACCGTATTATTTCTCAAACCGGAAACAAAATGTCGAATGGTGATCTAGTACCTGGAAATTTAGATGGAATGGCTGCGTTCGAAGGTCCCAAAAATACAACGATTCTAGTAAGAAATCATGAACTCGGTACGAACGCGGACTACCCGGTCAATGGGAAAAACCCTTGGAGCCGGGGCGCTGCTGGCGGCACAACAGCTCTGGTAGTGGGACCGAACCGCAAAGTTATTAAAGAGTACGTAACCAATTCAGGAAATATCCGCAACTGTGCCGGTGGACCTTCAACTTGGGGTACTTGGCTGACCTGTGAAGAGACACGTGATCTTGGCCATGGCTTTGTGTTTGAAGTAAATCCCCTTGATCCTGAAAATGAAATGTCTAAAACCCCAATCCGTGACATGGGTTATTTCTCACACGAAGCGTGTGCCGTTGACCCGACCACAGGCATTTGGTATTTAACAGAAGATAACAGCCCTAGCTTTCTATATCGTTTTACACCACATGATCGCAGCCAGAAGCTTGGTTCTCTTCAAAAAGGCGGGGTGCTTGAGGCTGCGGCCATTGATGAGTTGCCTCTATCATCAGCAAGTACGTTTAGAAATGGACAAACGTTTGGAATCGTTTGGAAAGAAGTAAAGCCAGAACGGGCCAAGGAAGATGCAACAGCGAACGGCTGTATCCAGTTCAGCCGTTTAGAGGGAGCCTGGTTTTCTGCTGGTGCATTCTGGTTTGATGACACAAGTGCCGGCGATGGAAGACATGGACGTATCTATCGATATTTTCCTTCCACAAATACATTGGAGCTTTTTTATGAATCGGCTGCTTCGAATGATTTGGATATGCCTGATAATATCACGATTACGCCATGGGGGGATCTTTGGATTGCAGAGGATGGACCAGGAAATGATCGAATTGTCGGCCTGACCCCGGAAGGCAAGGTTTATCCGTTTGCAGAAAACCAGCTGAATGGTTCTGAATTTGCCGGCCCTGCCTTCTCCCCGGATGGAAAGACGCTTTTCATTAATATTCAGGATCCGGGTATTACTTTTGCGATTTGGGGACCGTTTGCGCGCAGAAATGCTGCTCGCCAGCGCGCGATGAATCATGCAGCTCCTCCTGTAAACCTTGCTCCTGCTGTTTCCGCGAAGCTTGCAGCATTTGCTGAAGACCAGGGGATGTCCATTTTAGAAGCTGCAGCACTAGAACGCCATGGTATGCCTATTAGCTAATTGTTGATATGCGTTATTCCAAGGAGGTTTAAAAGAGAAGGATGTAAGCCTCGAATAAGCGGTTTACATCCTTTTTCTTTGATTAATATCCACTAGTTAGCCTCTTCACTTTTATGATCAATTACATGATCCGGATCAACCAAGTTTGCGAAGAACCATGTAGCTCCGTCATCTATTGTGGTGAATTTCGCCAGCACTTTTCCACCAAGGTAATCTCCATTAGGCCCCTGATTGACAAGTAAAGTACCTTGGGATCCATCAAAGGTGGGCACCTGCGCAACCATAAATATCCCTTGATATTCTGCAGGGATTGGCAACACGTTGACGGTTTATAACTGGGGCGATTATATTGATGCCGAGTTAATCGATCGCTTTGAGAAAGAAACAGGCATCAAAGTAATCTATGAAACTTTCGATTCCAACGAGGCGATGATGACAAAAATCGAAGCTGCCCATCAGTTTATCAACTTCATGCTCGACCCTGAGATTGCGGCACAAAATGCCGAATATGTAAGCTATTCGACGCCGAGCAAAGAAGCTCTCAAATACTTGCCAAAAGAAATGGTCACCGATGCGCGGTTCTATCCACCGCCAGCGTTAACGAAAAAGCTGGAGGTGTACGAAAACCTCGGCAAAAAGAACCTGGCTTATTACAACCAATTATTCCTTGAATTCAAAATGCACCGTAAATAAGTTTTTCTAATAGTTTTATCAGAAGCAAAAGGGTGTCCCAACATTGGGGCACCCCTAGTTTTTTCGTAACAATCATTCGGTTTATTCAAGCCGTCCTATTTGTTCCATTTTTCAAGTAAGGGGCCACTATCCCCATACACCGGGTCGGTTTCGGGAACAGGGACATTGCGGATTTCAGCGAGCGACTGTGCACGCAGTCCGGGATCCCTTTGTCTCAAATCGTAGCCAGCCCCGGCCGGATAGGCACCAACAACTTCGAAATCGTCACTGCTCTCAATCTTCTTATGGCCTGTCCCGGCCGGAAGCACAACAACATCACCGGCGTTCAACTCCAGGCGCTCTCCTTGATCACCCCCGACAAGAATCGTTGCTTTTCCAGTTTTTACGCCCAATACTTCATGCGTATTGCTATGGTAATGATGGTAATCGTAAACACCACCTGTCCAATTGCCCGACCAATTATAACGGTTGAAAGTAGCTTCAATCCCATTCGGGTTATCACGGAAAATGCCCTCATACACAATAACAGGCAGCTCCGGGTTATTTGGAATTTCTCCATCGTCCTTCAGTATGAATGATCTTACTTGTGTTTGCATACGACTTCTCCTTTCTACTGACAAGTCTCTATCACTCATCCAATTAAGATACAACAGTCGTTGTGAATCGGCTCATAACAACCTTATAGATCGCTTGCATTAAAGGTATCTCCTCCGTCGATGCTTCCGGATTCAAACCCTTTGTAAAACCAACGCTTCCTCTGTTTGGAAGTGCCATGCGTGAAGCTCTCGGGTACAACATAGCCCTGAGACTGTTTTTGGATGCTGTCATCACCAACAGCGCTTGCTGCATTCAAAGCCTCTTCAAGGTCACCCTCCTCCAGTAAATCCATTCCCTGCGCATGATGTGCCCACACGCCAGCATAATAGTCTGCTTGCAATTCAAAGCGAACTTGATACTTATTGAACTCTGTTTCACTGAGTTGTTCACGTAGAGGCATGATCTCGTCAGTCGTTCCAAGAAGCGTCTGTACGTGGTGTCCCACTTCATGAGCAATCACATAGGCCATCGCAAAATCCCCGGGAGCATCAAATCTTTTTTGAAGTTCATCATAAAAGCTCAAATCGATGTACAGCTTCTGGTCACCCGGACAATAAAATGGCCCAACCGATGAACCAGCTGCTCCGCAGGCGGACTGGACACTGTCCGTGTACAAGACGAGGGTCGGCTCCTCGTAAACGAGGCCTTGTTGCCTGAACTGCTCGGTCCACACTTCCTCTGTATCCGCAAGAACGACAGATACGAAATCCGCAAGCTCTTCCTCCTGTTTCGTTTCCTCGTATGGGGTGGTTGTGTCTGAACCGGTTATCCCGATATTGTTCAAAATGGCTCCTGGATCACCGCCTAGCAGTGTCACAATCAAGAGGATCACGATACCGCCAATCCCGCCTCCGACAAGCGTTTTACCTCCCATGCCCCGTCGGTCTTCAACGTTTGAGCTTCCTCGTCTGCCTTTCCATCGCACATTATTCCTCTCCTGTCCATTCGTGAAGTAACTGACTGTATTATTTATAAGTTGTATACCCAAGATGAACAGATTTATTTATAATTCTTTTTAAAAACAATGCCCATCACAGAAAAGAGTGACGGGCACAATAAAAAATGATAAATATCTCAATAGACAGTGGAATGATTGTGTTTAAAGCGATTTTAATAAGTCACATCGTTTTTTATCAGCCAATAGCCCCTGCCACATTATACAAAGTGAGGTCTATATCGACCGATTGTCCGAGGGCTAATTTGGCAAGCTGGGAGCCAAGAAACGGTCCAACGGTTAATCCTGAAGCGCCGAGCCCATTCGCAAGAAGAAGGCCTTTGTAACCAGGTACTTCTCCGATAATCGGCAGAAAGTCCGGTGTGAAAGGGCGAAACCCGACACGGGATTCAACGAACGTAGCGTTGGACAACCCCGGTGCAACGGCTAAACCTTTATCGAGGACCTCATGTAAGCCGCCTGCTGTCACACGGCGATCAAACTGCATATCATCTTCATGTGTAGCCCCAATCACGACACGGCCCTCATCAAAGGCGAGAATATATTGATTATTCGGAGGCATGACGACTGGCCACTCGCCAGTTTGCGCGTCTTCGAGGTGAAGATGAACAATTTGTGCTTTTTGCGATGTGATTAACAGGTTAAGGCCGAGAGGTGCTAAAAGCTGATTCGCCCATGCACCAGCCGCCACAATCACACACTCAGCTCTGTACCGTGTATCCTCAACCTTTACGCCCGTCACTATGCTGCCTGTATGCTCCAGTTGGGCCGAGCCGTGTATAAACTTGGCACCTTGCTTTTTCGCCGCATTCACAAGAGCTTGCCGCAATGCACGTCCATCGACACGCGCCGCGCCGCTAATATAAACTGATCCGTAGTCACTGGATAAAGGCGGGAACATAGCTGTTGTTTCCATCGGTGTCAGCTGACGAATAGCGCCGATTTCAGGGGCATCTTCACGTCTGTTAGCCGCTCTCTCCTCGATATTTTTGAGCTTGCCGGCAGCCGTACCAAGACTAATCGCTCCGACTTGCTTGTAACCCGTTTTCGTTTCTTCTTCCTCTTCAAGCTGTGCAATAAGTGATGAATAATGCGCCGCTCCAGCTTTAGCGAGTGCATACCACGCCTTGTTGCGCCGCTGGGTCAACCATGGACAAATGATGCCAGCAGCTGCATCTGTCGCCTGGCCAGGATCGTGCCGGTCGACTACAGTCACGTTTCCGCCTGCTTTGGCTAAATGGTACGCTGTCGACGCACCCAAAACCCCCGCACCAATTACAATAAATTCGTTCATTTAAGCTCCTTTTTCAAGTGTTTTTATAAAATTTATTTTACAGAAGTAACTGGCGAAACTCAAAGTGGGCATAGCTGATTAGAAGAGTTGTAGTTATTTTGGCTATGAAGCTGGCGCCGCTTGTTCCAGATTGGATAGATTTAAAAAAATGCCCTGCCGGATTTAAATGATGGTCTGCTGGAATATATGCGAGTGTCAGTTTTTGAGTTCGTAAAACAGAGCAAAAGACCTGCCGGTACTTTCTCCGGCAGGCCATTTGTATCTTGATTTTGGTTATATGAATAAACAGGCATTGACGGGCATTTTTTATTCGTCCGCTTCTTCACCTGATCTGCTCGTTTGTGTCGGCAGGGTATCCCAAAAGCTTGTATCAGCTGTTTCGATTGATCCATCGGCAATAGCTTTAACCGTCGCATCCAATGTTAAGATGGTCTGCTTAATTAAGTAGCCATTGCTCTTTTGTCCAAGAGCGTAGGATTCAATGTAGTGATCAGACATCCCGCGCATTTCAAACAAAAGCGTTGCGATATCATAGCGAACAGCTGCACCATTACGGCCGATATTTTCACCGGAGCCTCCGTTATATTTGCCAATATGTCCCCAGCCCGTGTTCTCTAGCTCATGATAGACCACTGCACCAAGTTTTTTTGAGCCTTCTAAAACTTCAGGTTTTACTCTCGAATTTGTCGGATAGAGAATAGATCCCGAAACAAGCTCGCCTTCTGTTTCACTTAGTGTACCTTGATGGTGCAAATCGATCATATAATCAATGTTGTATTGTTGAAAAACATTTTCATGAAGGACCCGTACTTCCGGTTGCATTGCCGTTGTAGTTTTATCATGCTCACGGTTTAAGTCCACATTGTTCGCATTGTAGCGGGTAAGATGGCGATCACCGTCTGCATGGTATTCATCAAGGGAGAAATTCACATCGCCCATCGCGCCATCGGCATTCAGCATTGGAATGATCAGAACGTTTACATTATCGAGGACACCCTTGGTTTTATTCGTTCCCAAGTGCTTAATAAATTCAAGTGCACCTTCAGTCGTTAGCTGTTCATTCCCGTGCTGCTGAGTTAAAAAGAGAATAGTAGGATTTTCAGGATTGGAGATGTACTTCGCCATGTAAATATCACGGCCTTTCACTGTCTGCCCAATCACTTCGAGCTCCATTGCTCCTTGTTTTTCATCCTGAGTTTTGAGATAGTCAACCATGCTTGCGTACGTATGTAGAATAGAAGTCTGGATGGAACCATTGCCGGCACTTGGTCCATTGCCAACCGCGCCCGTTGGAAGTCCAATTGCAGTAACAGCACCCAATGCCATTAAGCCGGATAAAGAAACACTTAAAACCTTTTTCTTGATACTCATCGAATCCCTCCATTTAATTATTTAGACACTCTAAGTAACGTACAATACTAGTTTAATATTCATTACTGGTCGTGTTAATAGAAACGATTACCTATTGTTTTGACAAATTTCGTGTCTCGGAACTGATGCAGAAGAAGGAGTTTAAAATTTTCTTTTTTCGGGAATAGACTGATTTTTATAGAAAAATTGACATAAAAAAAAAGCACCTGACCTTCAGCGCTTTAACGCGGTCGGGGTCAGGCACCTCTCTTTTATACCATTATTTTGCAAATATCATTTGTAAACTCTACTGGATCATTGATTGGCAACCCTTCAATCAGAAGTGCCTGATTGTACAGCAAGTTTGTGTATAAATTCAATTTCTCTTTATCGGTTTCAAATGCTTCTTTTAAGGAGTTGAATACCTCATGATTTGGATTAATCTCCAACACCTTTTCCGCTTTGACATTTTGGCTATCAGGCATGGTGTTCAGTATTTTTTCCATTTCAATCGTCACTTCACCATCAGTTGATAAACACACTGGATGAGACCTCAATCTTTTGGAGACCCTGACATCCTTCACTTTCCCGGATAAAATATTTTTCATGTAGTCGAAGAGGTCTTTGTTTTCATTGTCGTCTGAGCTGGCATTATCTTGATTTTCTTCTGCTTCAATCCCTAAGTCACCGCTGGAAACAGATTTAAATTCCTTATCCTTATATGTCATCAACATTTTGATGGCAAACTCATCGATATCTTCGGTAAAGTATAGTATTTCATAGCCCTTTTCAGATACCAGCTCTGTCTGTGGCAGCTTTTCAATTCTTTCATACGATTCGCCTGAAGCATAATAAATATATTTCTGGTCCTCCGGCATTCTGGAAACATACTCATCCAGCGTGACCAGCTTCTTCTCTTTCGATGAGTAAAACATTAACAGGTCCTGCAAATCTTCTTTGTTGGCTCCGAAATCACTATAAACCCCGTATTTTAACTGCCGGCCAAATGATTTATAAAATTCATCATACTTCTCTCTATCATTCTTCAATAAGCTTTGCAGTTCGCTTTTGATTTTCTTGTTGATATTTTTTGCGATCAGCTTCAATTGACGATCCTGCTGCAGCATCTCTCTCGATATGTTAAGGGATAAATCTTCAGAATCAACCATTCCTTTAACGAAGCTAAAATAATCAGGAAGCAAGTCGCCGCACTTGTTCATGATCAACACACCGTTAGAATATAATTCGACACCCTTTTCATATTCCTTTGAATAGTAGTCAAACGGTATTTTTTCCGGGATATATAATATCGCATTATACCTGACGGCACCATCGACATTGATATGGATGTGCTTGATCGGCTTGTCAAACCCGTAATGTTTTTCCGTATAAAAATTCTCATAATCTTCAGGAGTAAGCTCAGTTTTATTCTTTCTCCAAATCGGAACCATGCTGTTGATAACCTGTTCTTCTGTATAATCTTCTAATTCAGTCTCGCTGCCCTTTTTCGGCCTCTTACCAGTAACATCCATTTTGATTGGATAGCGAATAAAGTCAGAGTATTTTTTGATGGTCTGTCTTAATTGATACTCTTCTAAGTACTGATCATAATTCTCTTCTTCTGTGTTCGCTTTGATTTTCAGAATAATCTCAGTGCCAATAGACTGTTTTTCATTTGGAACAATCGTGTATCCATCTGTACCTTTAGATTCCCACTTGTAAGCTTCATCGCTGCCTAAAGCCTTACTGATAACAGTAACCACATCAGCAACCATGAAAGCCGCATAAAACCCGACACCAAATTGGCCAATGATATTATGCCCATCTTTCGCTTCGTTTTCATTTTTAAATGCTAAAGAGCCACTCCTGGCAATGGTTCCAAGGTTGTTCTCCAGTTCTTCTTTTGTCATTCCAATACCAGTATCTATGATTGCTAGGGTTCTATTTGCTTTATCTGGTATGACTTGTATGTAATAGCTGTCTTTATTAAAACTTAAAGTATCATCGGTTAAGGCTTTGTAATAGATTTTATCGATTGCATCACTGGCATTGGAAATTAACTCTCGTAAAAATACCTCCCGCTGAGAATAAATAGAGTTAATCATCATTTCTAATAGTCTTTTAGATTCTGCTTTAAACTGCTTTTTTGCCATTAAAGTTTCTCCTTTCAATATGTATAGTGCCATTTAATGATTATAAAGAAGTCTGCAAAAATAGGAATTTACTTTATTAGCACTCTATCTCCTTAAGTGCTAACCACTATTTAAATAACATACACTGTAGCTTGTGTCAATATTTAGTTGTTTCGAGTCGATTTTCTTTTTTTCTTTTTTTGGTTGCTCTACTTATGAATAACGATAAGTTATTTAGGTAAAATAATCCTAACAAATTTAACTTACAGGAGGTAACCACATTGTCATTGACCCCTTTTGAACCATTTCGCCATCTTGAAAACGTTAGAAGAGAGTTAGACCGTTTTTTCACAACTGATTTTCCTACGATAAGAACTGGATTTGGCCAGAATTTTGGCTCGCCAAACATTGATATTCATGAAACGGAAAACGAAATTGTAGCCACTTGTGATATTCCAGGCTTGGAAAAGAGGGAAGATGTGAATATCAACATTGGCAATAACATGCTTACGATTAGCGGGACTGTTCACAGAGTGAATGAGTTAAAAGAAGAAAATATGCACAGAAGAGAACGTTTTGTTGGCCGTTTTCAACGTTCTGTTACCTTGCCAAGCCCCGTTTCTGAAGACGGTGTGAGAGCAACATATAGAAATGGAGTTCTGGAAATCCATATGCCGAAGTTGCAGGCTGATAACAGGAGAAGAATTGATGTTGAGTTTCATTAATGAATAATATGGTTAGTGCGTTTGTTACCTGATTAAAAAATACTTATCCTTCATTGGGTAAGGATTTTTTTACAACTAAACGCAATCTTACACGCCATAAACAATGACATAATTTCCCAGTCACCTTAGGATTCGAAAAAAATTTTTATACGGTTCTGTTCCATGTCTATCGCTACACTCCCAAATTTACCTCAATGAATATAGCCAGCAAAATTATTTTAAAAAAAATTAGGAATTTTGTCCCTATATTCCGAAATTGATTTACCGATACAAGAACCGCTCCTGAAAATATAGAAGTAATACGAGATCAAACGCCTCACCACTCTGTTTGGTAATCGTTCCGCAACAGAAGCAGAAATACTTTTTATCTCACTCATCACAAAAGCACCTCTAGATACTTTAGAAGAACCGTTTTGATTCGCAGTTTTTCTGCACAGTCGACAAGTTTTGTTAGGTTCTTTTCTGGTCTTTGTAGGTAGTTTCGTAAACCTTCCTTCATGATATCAATACCGATTTTCTTCCGATAACGGATAATGTCACAAATCGTTTTTTCTCGATTATATATTTTGACTTTATTCCCATCTATCTCGATCTCATCAATCCCATATTGATATTGTGTTTCAGAAAAATAAATTATCTTAATTGGTGGATAGTTTGGCAAAGTCGGCTTTTTAGCCCCTCTGTAAATGGCAACCTGATATTCCCACGGATTGTATGTAGTTAAACCATGGTAAGCTAGCGCGGAGAGAAGGCATATTACACCTTTAGGAATTATTTTTGAGACCTCTACAATTTCATCTTGCTGCTCTCCCTCATATTTTGAGTGCCGATACAGTCCTTGCTTTATCCGAATGATGTCTCCTTGAGCTTCCAGCTTGCGAATATAATAATTGCTAATACCTTCGTTGATAAAATCCTTCGTTTTTGCGAACCCTTTTTGCCGTTCAAAGATATTTTCGATTTTTTCTTGAATTTGCCCATTCATTTAACTCATCCCTTTACAAAATGGTCTGCAGTTAGGCATAAAAGCAAACCTTTTTTTACATATTCTTTGTCTTTAACAAAATCTCCTTCTTATTATTTACAAAAAAGTCTGCAGTTAGACGTAACTGAAGTAATTATAGTAAATGATAAGCCCTTAGATTTGTATCAAACAACTATTCTTATAGAGGGACGTTGTATACACCGGTAAAAAGTTATCGTGTAAAATGAAGATTGGCAGTTAAACTCATACTGATTGCCATTTTTCAAGGGTATTTTTGCTTAAAACTGCGTCCTTAATAACAAAAATGACCAGTCCCACCATTTATACGGTTGCACTGGTCATTAAGGCATATTTAATTTTTATCTCTGCGATACAGATCCCGGCTCTTGTAACCCGATCCAAGAATCATTTTCATTTCCTCGCGTCTTTTTGCTTTTGTCGCCTCTTGTTTAGCACTATACACATAACGAGCCCACTCTTTACGGTACCCTGGGGTTAATGCTTGATAGAACGCAAGTAAATCTGGAGTATCTTGCAGATCTTTTTCCACTTGCGGAATTAACGCTATATAGTCATCTACGCATTGACTTGCTTTTGTAGATGTTTGATTTCTGTTTCGAGCATCTTCTTTTAGACCGACAACAGTAAAGACATCATCCAATCCTACCATCCGCGCAAATTTAATATTCCTTGTCCCAACATAACCATTCTCATCTGCACCTAACCCATCTAATAGCTCATCGCGATGAATAAACGTTGGATATACTTTATTCCCCTTTTTTGGATAAGCCAAAAAGATATAGCCGTTTTTATTTAGATAATTCTTTTCGATAACCTTGTTTACGAGTCCTTTTAAAGACTCCATATCGAGCACAAAAGCAAAAATAAGATCATATGCACTATCGGTTAGCTCTGTATCATAATCTGCTAACTCCGCTAAATAATCTGCTCCATCTGGTAAATCCAATACCGCTACTTTGTTATATTTTTGTAAGTTTAGTTTCTCTACTATTGTTTTAGCCATCTTTATCCACCTGTTAAATTTAGTATATTACTTCTCCAGTGTAAAAGTTCCCCTTTTAGATAGCAACTTTTTGAGTTTTGAAAATACAGCACGTTTATAACTCAAATTATTGTCATATCACGGTTCTCAGTACAGATCAAAATGAGAAAAGCGTATAAATCCGCTAAGCTTATGATATTTTGTTTGATTAAAACTCTAAAGAAGGCAAAAATAAAGCGCTTGCATAAATTAAAATTTAGGTTATAATACTTGTATACAAGTATACTTAAAAAGTAAGAGGGTGAGTTTATGGCCGAAACAAGGGAATTTTTATATCCCTCAAAATGGCTCACAAGAGCTTCGGCAGGTGATCGTGTAGCATGCGAGCTTAGGATGCGTATTATCGCCGGCATAATTGAAAGCGGTACCATCCTATCGGAAAATAAAATAGCTGCAGACTTTTCGGTGAGCCGGTCTCCCGTTCGTGAAGCTTTAAAAATACTTGCGTCGGAAAATATCATTCGATTAGAAAGAATGGGTGCAGTTGTCATTGGTTTAACAGAAAAAGAAATAGAAGAAATTTACGATGTTCGTTTACTCATAGAATCGTTTGTATTTGAACGACTTGTAAGGATAGACACTCATGATTTAGTGATGGAACTAAGTAAAATACTTGAAATGATGAAAGTTGCCATAAGATATGAAGATGCTGATGAATTTTCATATCAAGATGTCTTATTCCATGAAACGATTATTCGTGCGATTAATCATTCCTACATGCTTATGATCTGGAATAATTTAAAACCCGTTATGGAGAGTTTCATTCTTTTATCGATGCGTATACGTTTTAAGGAAAAATACGATGACTTTACAAGAATTTTGGAAAATCATCAGCTTTATATTGAAGCAATAAAAACAAAAGATAGAGCCCTGATGATTAAGTCCTTACATCAAAACTTTGATGATGTTCAAGGTAAAGTAGAAGACCTATGGATGTCACAACAACTGCTAGCTAAAGGGGTAGAGCAAGAAAATGACTAGTTATATGTTAGGTATAGACATCGGTACGACAAGTACGAAGGCTGTTTTATTTAGTGAAAAAGGAGAAGTCATTCAACAAGAAAATATTGGTTACCCGCTTTACACACCGGATATATCGACAGCTGAACAAAACCCGGAAGAGATTTTTCAGGCTGTCATACAAGCCACTTCTAATATAATGAAACATCATTCGCAAAAAAAGCTATCGTTTGTTTCATTTAGTAGTGCCATGCATAGTGTTATTGTCATTGATGATAATGACCAACCGCTTACGCCATGTATTACTTGGGCAGATAATCGAAGTGAAGCTTGGGCACATAAAATAAAAGATGAATTGAATGGACATGAAGTCTATCGACGAACAGGAACACCCATTCACCCTATGTCACCTTTAAGCAAAATCGCCTGGATTATGAATGAGCGTCCTGAAATCGCTGCCAACGCTAAAAAATACATCGGGATCAAGGAATATATCTTTAAAAAGTTGTTTGATCAATACGTTGTCGATTATTCCTTAGCTTCAGCCATGGGCATGATGAATCTTAAAAACTTGGATTGGGATGAAGAAGCATTAAAAATTGCAGGTGTTACACCTGATCAATTAGCTGAACTCGTACCAACAACCAAGATATTTAACAACTGTCAGCCAGATTTAGCGAAACAGATGGGAATTGATCCAAAAACGCCCTTTGTCATTGGCGCAAGCGATGGAGTGCTATCCAACCTGGGTGTAAATGCAATTAAAAAAGGCGAGATTGCAGTCACAATTGGGACTAGCGGTGCCATTCGAACCATTATTGACCAGCCGCAAACAGATGAAAAGGGACGAATATTTTGCTATGCCTTAACGGAAAAACATTGGGTAATTGGTGGGCCAGTAAACAATGGCGGGATGGTCCTTCGCTGGATTAGGGATGAATTTGCCTCTTCAGAAATAGAAACAGCGAAGAGACTGGGCATTGATCCATACGAAGTATTAACCAAGATTGCTGAACGCGTAAGGCCAGGTGCTGATGGATTGTTATTCCATCCATACCTCGCAGGTGAACGTGCTCCCTTATGGAATCCAGACGTGCGTGGCTCATTTTTCGGTCTAACAATGTCGCATAAGAAAGAACATATGATTCGAGCGGCATTAGAAGGAGTCATTTACAATTTATACACTGTATTTTTAGCTTTAACTGAATGCATGGACGGTCCTGTAACCCGAATTCAAGCAACTGGAGGCTTTGCAAGGTCGGATGTTTGGCGTCAAATGATGTCCGATATATTCGAATCCGAAGTTGTAGTCCCAGAAAGCTACGAAAGTTCTTGTCTGGGTGCCTGTATTTTAGGCCTATATGCCACAGGAAAAATTGATTCTTTTGATGTAGTTTCTGAAATGATTGGCAGCACCTACAGACATACACCAAAAGAAGACTCAGCTAAGGAGTATAGGCAGTTAATGCCAATCTTTATTAACTTATCCAGAGCATTAGAAGATGATTATACACGGATTGCAAATTATCAAAGAAGCTTAATAAACACAAATAAATAATTATTTGGAGGAATTATAATGCCATTAATCATTGTAGCAGTTGGAATTTTAGCATTACTACTATTAATTATGGGCTTAAAATTAAACACTTTTATTTCATTAATTATTGTATCGTTCGGCGTCGCTTTAGCACTCGGGATGCCGCTAGAGGAAATTGTCAAAACAATTGAAGCAGGATTAGGCGGGACACTCGGTCATTTAGCATTAATTTTCGGACTCGGAGCAATGTTGGGCAGGCTGATCGCAGATTCAGGGGGAGCTCAACGAATTGCGATGACCCTCGTCAACAAATTCGGTGAAAAAAATATTCAGTGGGCAGTCGTTGTTGCCTCATTCATTATCGGTGTTGCTTTATTCTTTGAAGTAGGATTAGTTTTATTAATTCCAATCGTATTTGCTATCTCAAAAGAATTAAAAATTTCTATCTTGTTCCTCGGTATTCCGATGGCAGCAGCTTTATCCGTGACACACGGTTTCTTGCCGCCACATCCAGGGCCGACAGTTATTGCTGGTGAGTATGGCGCTAACATTGGTGAAGTTTTACTTTACGGTTTTATTATCGCCATTCCAACAGTGCTTTTAGCTGGACCTTTGTTTACTAAACTAGCAAAAAAACTCGTACCTGAATCATTTACGAAAACCGGTAATATTGCGTCATTAGGTGAACAAAAAGCGTTTAAACTTGAAGACACACCTGGTTTTGGAATCAGTGTATTTACCGCAATGCTTCCAGTTATTTTAATGTCAATCGCAACAATTATTACTTTACTGCAAAAAACACTGGGATTTGAGGATAATAGTTTATTGGCAAGTATCCGTTTTATTGGTGATGCATCTACTTCCATGTTGATTTCCTTATTAGTTGCAGTATATACGATGGGACTGGCCAGAAAAATTCCAATCAAAACAGTGATGGCCTCTTGTACAACAGCGATTACCCACATTGGAATGATGCTCTTGATCATTGGGGGCGGCGGTGCCTTCAAACAAGTATTAATAAATGGCGGTGTAGGCGACTACGTAGCAGACTTATTCAAAGGAACTTCATTATCACCCATCTTACTTGCCTGGATTATCGCAGCAATTTTACGTATTTCCTTAGGGTCTGCAACCGTTGCTGCATTAACAACCGCTGGTTTAGTGATTCCAATGTTAGGTCAATCTGATGTTAACCTCGCTTTAGTCGTGCTTGCAACTGGAGCTGGTAGCTTAATAGCTTCTCACGTGAACGATGCTGGTTTCTGGATGTTCAAAGAGTATTTTGGTTTAAGCATGAAAGAAACATTTGCGACATGGACATTGCTTGAGACCATTATTTCGGTAGCTGGATTAGGATTTGTTCTATTATTAAGTTTAGTTGTATAAGCCGGTTCGTTTCATGATAGGAATTAATCACCGGCATGCAGGAGCCTGATTAATTTCTCCAGGGGTAAATGCCCAAGGAAAAAATCTGGTTATTCCGGGCAGTAAATTCCCACTTATCCTCTTAGTATCTTCTAAGCTTAAGTGAGGTCTTTACTGCCTCTTAATTTGAGATAAAGGAGCAGGTCACAATGTTCAATACAATTGGTGTCATTGGATTAGGGGTAATGGGCAGCAATATCGCCTTAAACATGGCTAGTAAGGGCGATCAAATTGCTGTCTATAATTACACGAGCGATTTAACCGATCAACTTGTACAAAAAAGTAAAGGGCAACCTATCAATCCGTACTATGACATTCAAGATTTTGTTGAGTCCTTAAAAACTCCAAGAAAGATCTTTTTGATGGTGACAGCAGGCAAACCGATAGATTCCGTGATAGATTCATTAGTCCCCTTTCTCGAGGCAGGCGATATTATCATGGATGGTGGTAACTCCCATTACGAAGATACGGAACGTAGATATAGTGAATTGAAAGCTAAAGGAATTGGTTATTTAGGAATCGGTATTTCTGGTGGCGAAGTTGGGGCTTTAAATGGCCCATCCATCATGCCAGGCGGAGATAAAGATGTGTATGAAAAAGTAGCCCCCTTTCTTACCAAAATAGCAGCGCAAGTAGGAGATACCCCTTGCTGTGTGTACATTGGTCCAAAAGGTGCGGGTCACTTTGTTAAAATGGTTCATAACGGAATTGAGTATGCAGATATGCAGCTGATCACAGAGGCCTATACTTTTTTGAGGGAAAAGTTACTTTTACCTATCGATGAAATTGCTGACATCTTTGCAACATGGAATCAAGGAGAGCTGAAAAGTTATTTAATCGAAATCACTGCAGAGATCCTGAGGAAAAAGGATGAACGAACGGGATTATCACTTATAGATGTTATTCTTGATAAAGTAGGACAAAAAGGCACCGGTAAATGGACAAGTATTCAAGCCATTGATAACGGAATCCCATCATCCATTATTACAGAATCTGTGTTTGCCCGTTATATATCTTCTACCAAAGAGGAACGGGTTATTGCCGAAACGATTCTGGAAGGTCCATCAATGGAACAACAAAATTTAGATAAAGATTTGTGGATTGAGTACGTGCGACAAGCATTGTACATGGGGAAGGTTTGTGCTTACGCGCAAGGATTCAGTCAATATAAAATGTCTTCAGACCTTTATGACTGGAATTTGCCTCTAAAGGATATGGCCCTGATTTTCCGTGGTGGCTGCATCATTCGCGCAGAATTTTTAAATGTAATAAGTGAAGCATTTGAAGCAGAAGCGAACCTATCCAATTTGCTGATCGCTCCCTATTTTGCAGAAAAGGTTAAAGAATACCAATTTGCATTAAGAAAAGTGGTCTGTGAGGGAATAAACTCCGGTATCTCGCTCCCTTGCTTAAGTACTTCACTTTCGTATTACGATAGTTTCCGGACAGGCCGTTCAAATGCCAACCTTTTGCAAGCACAACGTGATTATTTTGGTGCCCATACGTATGAACGAACTGATATGGCTGGAGTCTTTCACACAGACTGGCAGTGATCGACAGAACATTTCTTCTGACGCTTACTTTTTCGGAAAGACGGTTCCCCCCTCATTTTATAAAGGCGGGACATTTTGAATCTATGAATTCAAGTAAGGTGACCTAAGGAATGGCTTTGTAAGGTAAATAAGGTTAAAGTACAGATTGTGCTTGGGCAGAGTTTGACTTTATTTCAAGCTCTGTTTTATTTTAGTGTCTTGGGTTACTAAACTCTGGTGTTACAGTTTATTCAAAAGAAATTTTTTATCATGCTGGCAATGAGTAATGTTGAAGTGCGTATGACTTATATCAATAATTCTAGAATTATCAGATACTTCGTATAATTCCATTTAATTGGGGTCAAAAAAGCTCCTGATGCGTTACTTGAAGAACGAAGTTAAAAAAGCAAGTATTTGAGACCCACTTTCTTTTTGGTTAGAAAATCAATACGATAATTGCACAGAGGCTTTTAATTAGTTATGCAACATATAGGAGGGAGACTCCTCCTACCTGCTAGATTTATAGGGAAATCTCGTGTGTATTATTTTTTGTCCTTATGTATGATAATACTCCACCCGGCAGTTGCGTCCTCTAATAATGATTATTCTACAAAGCAGTTGAAACATGAATCCAAACTGAAATGTTAACGGAATATTCACATATCTCGAGTGTGATTTTTTATAAAATAAGTTTAGAGATTAAGAAAGGAAGTGGCTTATGTTACTTAAAGGTCGATCTGAATCGGATGAATTAAAGGCTACACGCTATTTAAACACACGAATGGAGTTGACTAATAAGGAAAAGTTTCACTATGTAAACCTGGAAAAAGGCTATGAAGGGGAGGTAAGATTTGACCTGCAGGCAGAGATTCTCGAAGAAGAAAGATATATCATAAATGACTTGCTGCTTGAAGTAAATAACTCTTATTTTCAAATTGATACATTAATCTTATCGCAGGGAGTTATTCACCTTTTGGATATAAAAAATTATCAAGGTGATTGTTACTTGGAAGCGGACAAACTTTATTCCGTGACAACCGCTCGTGAATATAAGAATCCTGTAGACCAGTTGAAAAGGAGTGCGACTCTTTTCCGTCAGCTGCTCCAAAACCTCAAGCAAAATTACCTTGTTGAAGCCCCCGTTATCTTTATTAACCCTGAATTCACTTTATTTCAAGCCCCAATGGACCAACCCATTATTTTACCAACCCAGGTAAATCGTTTTTTGAAAGATTTAAATAAAACTCCGTCTAAGTTGAATGATGGGCACAAGAAACTAGCCCAAACATTAATTTCACTACACCAAACTAAAAATCCATTTACGCAATTGCCTAAATATAATTATGAACAGCTACAAAAGGGAATGTATTGTAAAACTTGCAAGTCCTTTCTGGTTTCTATAAAAAATAATGACTTTGTGTGCAGAAAGTGTGGAGGACATGAAAATATCCAACTAGCTATTTTGCGGAATGTGAAGGAATTTCAGCTGCTATTTCCTGATCGGAAGATTACTACTCGGAGCATCTATGAGTGGTGCAAGGTGGGTTTAAATAAAAGGACATTTTGCAGGGTTTTAAAGAAAAACTATACTTCATTTGGAAGTACAAGCGATACTTATTATGTATAAATATATTAATAACCTTCTTGGCTTGAAAGTTGTATGAACCAGCTCTAATCCTAATGCATTCAGACTAGCTTAAGCTTGCTACGCCTTCCCCTGTCCGAAAGAGACACGCATTGTGACTCGCTTGACTTTTTTGGACTTGCCTTGTCTGAATCAGACTTGCGTTCAGACTGGCTTAACCTTTTTTATCCTTCCCTTGTCCGAACTACACCC